>DDEI01000054.1:1400-6785 GCA_002336675.1 Flavobacteriales bacterium UBA1958
TAACATTCTTCTTCCGTCACATGAGAGAGCTTATAGAGAATGGTTATGTATACATAGCTACTCCACCGCTTTATTTAGTGAAGAAAGGACAAAAGAAATCTTACGCTTGGGATGATGATCAAAGAGATAGATTGGTACAAGAGTTCAAAGGCTCAGGAGAAGAAAGAAGTGTAGGGATTCAGCGTTATAAAGGTCTAGGAGAGATGAATGCAGAACAGCTATGGGATACTACAATGAACCCTGAATTTAGAACCTTGCGTCAAGTGAATATAGATAATGCCTCTGAAGCTGATAGAGTNNTAGAGTATTCTCTATGCTTATGGGAGATGAAGTGCCACCAAGAAGAGAATTCATAGAGAAGAATGCTAAATACGCTAATATAGATATATAATTAGCAAGGATATAAATTAGTTGAAGCCAGCTCTTTTAGAGCTGGCTTTTTTTTGTTTTAAAGCGAATCTAAGAGTGTTAATTAGACAACCAATAACCAAGGAATTAGACCTTTTTTTGAAGGTTTTTGATATTAATTGGATTGGTTCCTTTTTTAACAGCAGTTCTTTTGCGAGAGTGCCCTTCGAGCATTGGGTGTGAGTATGATGTTGAAATGGAATCAGTCGGGACTGAGTTGAGCTATTTTAATCTGTAAACGACGAGAAGTGTTCTGAACATATTGGTTGGAGTTTATTCAGTCAGTTTTGGTGCCTAGTTAATAACCAGATAAAAGGATTCGATAGTTCATTCCCTATATTAGTCCTGTGTGCCCGATTAATTAACGGAATTATGTAGATATTTTTTGAGATTTCGATCGGTAAGAGACTAAAAGGTCACTCATGAAAAAGCGGAGATATTAGTTTTTAACTTATTAGATTATGTAATAGTCTAGATCCTATTACCACCTCCCATCTACCTTAAGCAGATTCGTTTTTTTCTTAAGCGTTCTAAGTGTAATGAAGATGATAAATGAACCTAAGGTTAGCCATATCCACCAGGGATTTACTAGAACTTCTATACTAAGGGTTTTGTGTAGTAAATAGTTCTTTAATACGTTCAATAAAAGAAACGATATAAACACGGCGAAGAAGCCGTTGTACTCTCTCTTCAGAACATTCTTTAATGAAAAGGACATACTAGTATTAGACCATTTACTGAGTTTGGGGATGAATGCTGGAGTTTTCTCAGCCCAATTAAGATAAGTATGTCCAAATTTATTTCTAAGGAAAAACTCTTCAGCAAACATAATTCGTTCATAATACAACCAGAATAATAACGCCGTAAATACGCTAAACCACCAGCTTCCTGCATAAATTACTATTCCTATCCACATAAAAAAGTTTCCTACATATAGAGGGTGTCTCACTGTGCTGTATATTCCTTTGGTGTTTAATACTTCGGCCACTTGTCCGGCTTTAGTATTCCTACCCGAGGTAGATTTTGGAGTGAAGCCTACAGTTATAGCTCTAATTAACTGACCAAATAAACTAATTCCTAGACATATCATACTCCAGTTAAAGCTATCGTGGGGCACATCTGTAGTCTCTGTGAACAAAATCACAGCCACAGCCATGGCGTACAGGGCCAATGGAAGAAAACTTCGCCATCTAAAAAGCCAGTTGCCAGACTTATCAAATTCTTCTATTAATGCCATAAGGATGGAATTTATTTTGACGACAAATGTATTAAACTAAAGCCGTAATATTTTACTTAGATGTACTGCTGTTTTAATTATCGATTAATTGAATTAAAATACATACGAAGCAAGGCCAAAGTTATCTTAATTACATTGGATTCACCGAAGTAAATTCTAAATTCTACAGAAATTTACCTAAACCAAAGGAGCCAAGAAAAAGAAGTGTTAATAAAACAAACAGAAGAATTTAAGAATGGAGATTTACTGAGATCTATAGATAACTAAATATCTTATGACGTTTCTAAATCTCACGGCTGTAGTAATGAAGATAGGCGCGTGGAAATCAAATTTTACATTTAGAAATTTGAGCTAATATCATCCCGAGATTAGCTCTGATGAAAATAATTTGTATTGGTAGAAACTACTTAGATCACACCAAGGAATTGAATAACTCAGTCCCTAGTGAACCGATTTTTTTTTTAAAACCTGATTCCTCAATTCTGCCCAGTCGCACAGCTTTTTATATTCCCGATTTTTCTGATGAAGTGCACTTCGAGGTAGAGTTGGTCTATAGAATATGCAAACTTGGAAGGCATATATCGGTAAAACATGCAGGACGTTATTATGATGAGATTGGCCTGGGAATAGACTTTACGGCTAGAGATGTCCAGTCTGAACTAAAGTCAAAAGGTCATCCATGGGAAAAAGCCAAGGCCTTTGATGGGTCAGCTGTGATTTCTCGTCATTTTTTCCCAAAGAGTTATTTTTCTGATTTAAATAACATAAAGTTTTCTTTAAACCAGAATACAGAAACTGTTCAAAACGGAAATAATAGTGATATGATTTTCGATATAGATACCCTCGTTAGTCATATTTCCCAGTACATGACTCTTAAGATGGGAGATCTTATTTTTACAGGCACACCAGCAGGAGTGGGGAAGGTTTATGAAGATGATGTGCTGAAAGGGTTTATCGGTGAAAAAGAAATGTTTAAGGTGAACATAAAGTAAGGCGTTGCAATTTGTCTGTTTTATAGGTTGGAAATAAAAAAAAGCCGCTCTTTAAGAACGACTTTGTGCCCAGAGCGGGACTCGAACCCGCACGTCCATAAGAACACATGGCCCTCAACCATGCCTGTCTACCAATTTCAGCACCTGGGCAAGGTGACTTTTACTTTCTGGCCTAACCAGAGTTTTTATATTGGTGCAAATTATAAAAAAAAGCTCCAACTAATGTTGAAGCTTTTAGTGACCCCTCTGGGGTTCGAACCCAGGACCCTATCCTTAAAAGGGATATGCTCTACCAGCTGAGCTAAGAGATCAATCTCTTTTTTTGAGTGTGCAAATATAATAGGGTATCCTTGAATAAAAAAAGGAAAAGTCCAACTATTTATTTAATTTTTTAAAGCATTCATTAGTTGGTGTTTGGGGCTCTTTTAAATTCCTTTTCTCTATCAAACAAATATCGGTATGTGGCTAGAGTTCTGTAAACAGTAGCTTCTGTGTTTTCGCATACTTTTATCATTTTTGGGTTAAAGTCGCCTATCCAAGTCATAACAGTTTGGTTGTACCTCCCTTGTGGTACTATGTTTTCTACTGAAAACATAATTAGGGCAGCCTCTATTCCCTTTCCATGATAATCTCTATCTACACCGAAAACGATTCCTACCATTGTGCTGGGGGTTTTTTTCCACTTATGATATAAGAATTTAAGCTTTCCGATAAGGTTTAAGTTTCCATTGATGTATTTAAAAATATCATTTAGCTCAGGAATGTTAATGTGGAATCCTATTGGTTTCTCACCGTCATAAGCGAAAATGAGGATGTCTCTGTCCATAATTGGTTTTAGGGCTTTCATCGTTCTCTGGGCTTGAGCTCTTTTCATCGGAGAGAACCCATGATGACCACCCCATGCGTTATTGTAAACGGTCAGAAAATCATCTCCAATTTTTTCTAGTGACTTACCTCTGCAGTTAGTCACTGAGTAGTTTTTTTTAGGGTCTATAGAGTTTCGCTTTCTATGAAATATTTCTTGCAGAGGAATATGCATGTCTCTATAGAATACGAGCTGCTTATAATATATTTTGAAGCCGTACTCCTCAAGTAATGTTTTATAATACTCTGGATGATGATTCATTCCATACGTATTTTGGTCAGTGAAATTTTCTATCAAAGTACCCCAGAACATGTTTTTCTCACCGAAGTTCACTATCCCATCCATAGCTTCTATTCCCTCAGATGCAAGCCATTTTTTGGCTGCGTCTAGGAGCTTAAAAGAGACTTCTTTATTATTTATGGATTCGAAAAACCCTATTCCTCCCGTGGGCTGTGCCATTCCTTTGGAGTACTTTTTTTCTATAAAACAGGCTATTCTGCCAGAAATAATATTATCCTTTCTAATTATCCATCGAATGGCCTTTCCAGCTTCAAAAGCTTTGTTTTTAGCAGGGTTAAAGACTTTAGCAATATCTTGTTTCACATATGGAACAAAGGATGGCATGTCTTTATAGATTTCGGAACCGAATTCTAACCAAAATTTTGCTGTCTTTTTATCAGTTACTTCTATTAATTCTAGCATACAATGAGTTTCTAATCAAAGCGAAGTTAGCTAAATAATTTGCTCGTCGTAGGCAACTTTTCTTTACTTTCCGGCATCTATTCATAAACCTTAAAATTAATCAAAAATGAAATTTTTCTTTACCACTATGTTTACAGTGTTTATTATAGCTTCAGCAATTAGTCAAACGGACCAAAATACAGAAGTATCGGCGGACAATCCTCTATATATGGAGTGGGTTTCTGAAAATGGATTTAGATTTATCTCTGATTTTAAGCAAGGTGAAATTACTCTAGACGCCTCAGAGGTTATAGATTTAGAGGGGAATACCATTTCGGAAGATGTGAGTAAAATCAACTTTGATATCACCGTGTATGACTTTAACTTAATCGTAGCACCTGAGAAGAATACGATAATTAAAATAACTGAGAATAAAGCTATTTTTATAAAATCAAAGCATCGTCAAGAGGTGTTATTTAAAAGATATCTAATAAACACATCTGCAAGTAACTAACGGTAACGCTATTTTTATTAAATCAAGAGTCTTTAATTAGAGCAACAACGAGCGTGTCTTTTATTATTTTTAGGAGTACTATCATCTTTTATGTTCAAGTTTTTGATCGTTAGATCAATAGATATTTAATCGGTTTAAGGTTTGGAAGGATTCTTATCAGATGCTAGGTATTTCAAAGCAGATATTGTCTATGTGCCGTCATGTATTATATTTATAGTCCAAAACACAAACAGGTGCACAAATATATAATGGGCCAGTTGCTGTTTTTCTGAAACTTGAGCCTTGTATTGTAAACCATAATTAAAAGTATTAAAATGCCATCAAATTTTTCTCTATTGAGACCTCTTCTAGGTTTTATCAGTATTATAATTACTTGTGTATTCTCGTTAAATTTAAATGCTCAATGTTGTTCATACAATATTCTTATGTCTGACTCTTGGGGTGATGGATGGGATGGGTCAACGGTAATAGCCCAAGTAAATGGGTCGACGGTAGCTTCAGGTACGGTTTTATTGAGTTCAGCAGCATTAACTTTTGAAGCATGTACAGGGGATAATATATCTATTTCTTATTCCACTGGTTTTGGTAATTATGAAAACGAAATTTCATATAATCTCTCACTTAACGGAAACACTATTTACTCATCAGGAATTTTCCCTAGTATAGGAGTCAGTTATTCAGGCACCGC
>DDEI01000102.1:0-27830 GCA_002336675.1 Flavobacteriales bacterium UBA1958
CCAGCAGTCACACTCTCCTTCGCGTTCACTTGCCACTGAAGGCTGAATTGTTACGTGGTCAGAGACCCCTTCGTTAGAATTAGCGATAGTATAACTTCCATTTAAAAGTTCTCCAGAGGCTTTAAGTGTTCTATACTCTTCAGAGTCTATTTCCACTTCTTGAGCGAGGCTTAAATTTAAAGTGAAAAGAAGGGGAATTGTAATAAGTAATGATTTCATGGGTAATTATTAAATAGGTTTAACTGCTCTTGCAATTTTTTGGTTATCAAATATAATAAGGGTTAGCGTTGCAAAACCACTTTGCCACGCTCAGAATAGGCTTTCCCTGATTCTGATTTATAATTTACTACGCATATATAAGGCCCCTCCGGAGCGAGGTTTTCGTTGATATCTAATCCATTCCAGCCTTTTATGTCATTATTAGACTGAAAAACCAAGCTTCCTTTTGAATTAAATATAGAGATCTCATACCAGAAGATGTTCTCTGACTTTTCAGTATCTATGTCGAACACATCATTATACCCAGAAGAGGACTGTGGCGTAAATGTGTTAGGTATGAACAAGGTCGGTTCCAAGGTGATCGTCTCACTGTGAAATAGAGTATTCACTAATACACTCTTTTCGTTATACACACGAGCCATAATGGTAAACTCTCCAGCAGCGGTAAACTCATAATCAAATGAACTTTCCTCAGATATGAGCACATCGTTTATATACCAGGCTATTAGTTGTGACGAGTAGCTTTGGTCTAATTCGTAAGAAAAAACGTTTTTCTTAGCGTCTAACTGAATACTCGAAATTTTCTTAGCTCTTACCGCCGCAAGAACGACTGTATCAGCACCAAGGTCTTTATTAGAACTTAAAGTTTCTTGATAATTTAGTTCGTCATTTGATTGGTTAGAATCAACCGATAAACCGTGTTCTAACTCTCCAAGAATTACTTCTTGTACATCTTCACTAATTTCTTCAGGGCTCTCTCGTTTTTGAATAGTTGGAGGAATAACTTTTCTCTTTTCTATGCTAGTTTTTTCTTCTTTAACCTCACTAATTCCTGTTTTGTTCTCTTCGGTATTAGCAGTCTCGGACAGTGTGCTTTCTTCAAAGGGAATAGAAGCTTCTTCGTTAGTAACCTCTGCGTTCTGAACCGTTTCTTTAGAATCATCACTAGATAGCGTTAACACAGTTACTGCTACCACCGATGTAAGTATAGCTACAGCAGCGACCTTACCCAGAACAGAAGTAAAGAGCCCGCTAGATGTGGCTGAGCTAGAGAGTTGGGAGGATACTCCTGCCCAAGCACCAGAAGGAACGTTAGAGGAAGCATTCTCAAACTTTTCTTTTATGCTATGTTCGAAGTTTTGATTACTCATTTTCTTGAATCAGCTTTTGTAATCTAATCTTAGCTTTTCTATACTGAGTTTTAGAGGTGCTTTCTGAAATTTCGAGTTTGTCTGCTATTTCTTTATGAGAATACCCTTCTACAGCATACATATTAAAGACTGTTCGGTATCCAGTAGGAAGTGATGAGATTAACATTGTGAGTTCTTGAAAACCCATTTGGCTTAACGCATCAGCACTAGACGTCTCTTCATCATGATCTTCGATGTTTTCATTGAAACTAAACTTTTTATCTTTTCTTAATATGGTAAGAGAATTATTTACCATCACTGTTCGAATCCACCCGCCTAATGATCCAGAGCCTGAAAACTTCTCTAGGTTAGAGAACACTTTAATAAACCCTTCCTGAAGCATGTCTAGTGCTTGGTCGTCTCTATTAGCATATCTATTACATATTGTCATCATCTGAGGAGCATATAAGTCGAACAGTCTTTTCTGCGCTTTTTTATTTCCACGCAAACACTTTTTTACAAGTTCCTGTTCTTCCATTCGTCACTGAGTACTAGATGAAGGTTTATTCTAGAAAGTTGCCCAAGGTGCAAATTTTTTTTAAAACTTTAAATAGAATGCAGGATGTTATTTTTTTATGGCGCGCTAGTGACAGACTTACAGTATCTTTGCTACGCATGAAAAACATTAGGAATTTTTGTATAATAGCTCACATTGACCACGGGAAAAGCACCCTGGCCGATAGGTTATTACAGACTACAGGGACTATTTCAGACAGAGATCTTCAGGAGCAAACTCTAGATGATATGGATATAGAGAGAGAAAGAGGGATTACTATTAAAAGTCACGCTATTCAAATGCCTTACAAATTTGAAGGGGAGGATTATATATTAAACTTGATAGACACCCCAGGACATGTTGATTTTTCTTATGAGGTTTCTCGTTCCATAGCAGCCTGTGAAGGGGCGTTATTAATAGTGGACGCTACTCAAGGAATAGAAGCTCAAACCATTTCCAATTTATATCTAGCCCTTGAACATGATTTAGAGATTATTCCAGTTTTAAATAAAATGGATCTAGCCAGCGCTGATCCAGAAGGAGTAACCGATCAGATAGTTGATTTAATAGGCGGAAGTCCAGATGATATCATCCCTGCTAGTGGTAAAACGGGAATGGGAGTAGAAGCGATTTTAAAAGCGGTTATAGACAGAGTTCCGGCCCCTAAAGGTGACCCCAAAGCACCACTTCAAGCCATGATTTTCGATTCTGTATTTAATTCTTTTAGAGGGATTATAGCTTATGTAAGAGTTTTAAACGGGACTATCAATAAAAGAGACATTATTCAATTCGTGAACACCAAGGCTGATTATATCGCGGATGAAATAGGGATCCTAGGATTAGAAATGCAGCCGAAGAAACAGCTAAGCGCAGGAGATGTGGGGTACATTATTTCCGGAATAAAAATAGCCAAAGAAGTAAAAGTAGGCGACACTGTAACTCTTAAAGATAACCCTTGTGAGGATGTCGTTCAGGGGTTTGAAGATGTAAAACCAATGGTTTTTGCAGGAATTTATCCTGTAGATACTGATGAATACGAAGAGTTAAGGTTTTCTTTAGAGAAGCTTCAACTAAACGACGCCTCTCTGGTTTATGAGCCAGAGTCTTCTATGGCATTAGGCTTTGGGTTTAGATGTGGATTCTTAGGAATGCTTCACATGGAGATTATACAGGAAAGGTTAGAACGTGAGTTCAATATGACTGTAATCACCACGGTGCCGAACGTTAGTTATAAAGCATACATGAAAAAAGGGGAGATGATTGAGCTTCATAACCCGAGTGATATGCCTGACTTAAGCAGAATAGATTATTTAGAAGAGCCATACATAAGCGCACAGATAATTACTAAGAGTGAGTATGTGGGGTCTATTATGAGTTTAGCTATAGAAAAGAGAGGGGAGATAAAAAACCAAGTATATTTAACTGCAGATAGGGTAGAATTATCTTTTGATATGCCGTTAGGTGAAATTGTATTTGACTTTTACGATAAATTAAAGTCTGTTTCTAGAGGATATGCTTCATTTGACTACCAGAGAACAGGGTTCAGAGTATCTAAATTAGTGAAACTGGATATTCTGTTAAACGGAGACCCGGTGGATGCTTTATCGGCGCTAATACATTCTGATAATGCTCACAACCTAGGAAAGAGGATATGTAAAAAACTGAAGGAGCTAATTCCACGCCAGCAGTTCATGATAGCTCTGCAGGCTGCCATAGGGGCTAAAATTATATCTAGAGAGACTATTTCTGCAGTGCGGAAAGATGTAACTGCTAAGTGTTATGGCGGTGACATCTCTAGAAAGAGAAAATTATTGGAAAAGCAAAAGAAAGGGAAGAAACGGATGCGGCAGGTAGGAAATGTAGAAGTCCCACAGGCGGCGTTTTTAGCAGTTCTTAAGCTTGATAACTAATACATAAAGAATTGATAACCAAAAGTCTGTTGTGTTAAAATAAGCTTTTATAATAGAGTATTACTATCGAGTTGTTTGGTAACAATAATACTGCTGACAGAGCAAACAGTGATGTTTTTAGGGGTTTGATTTAAGGATTTGTCGCTCGAATATGAAGAAGTAACTCAATTTTTGAAAACCACGTTTCCAGTTTTATTCTTGTTAGCCAATTGTCCACAAGCAGCGTCTATGTCTTTCCCTCTAGAGCGCCTTACATGAACAATTAGATTACACTTTTCCTCTAGAAATTTAGCGAAGGCATCTACTTTTTTAGGGTCTGCCTGTTCGAATTCCCCATCATCTATAGGGTTGTACTCTATGATGTTAATTTTGCATGGAACGCATTTAGCGAACTCTGCTAATTCTTTGGCATCTTCTATAGTGTCATTAAAGTCTTTGAAAATAATATACTCAAACGTCACCCTGGTTCCAGTGCGTTCATGGAAGTACTCTAAAGCCTCTTTAAGAGTTGCTAGATTATTAGTGTCGTTGATGTCCATAATCTCTGTCCTCTTAGCATCATTAGCAGCATGAAGGGAGAGAGCTAGATTAAACTTAACTTTATCATCTCCTAGTTTTTTTATCATTTTAGCTATACCTGCTGTAGAGACAGTAATTCTTTTAGGGGAAATCCCTAAACCTTCTGGAGAAGTAATGTGTTCTATAGATTTAAGCACATTCGCATAATTTAACAATGGTTCACCCATTCCCATATAAACGATGTTACTGAGATTGATTTCATATCTGGTAGAAGCTTGGTTTTTAAGATAAGCTACTTGATCATAAATTTCTCCAGGCAATAGATTACGGAGGAGTTTTAAACGACCAGTAGCGCAGAATTTACAGGCTAAACTGCACCCAGCTTGTGAAGAGATGCAAGCTGTCATTCGGCTTGAAGTAGGTATAAGCACTCCTTCTACAGTTTGCTTCACAGGAGTATTAAAGGCCGCTTTTATTGTACCATCTTCACTAACTTGCTCATCAGCTACAGTTAAAAAAGAGAAGTCAAAACTTTCTTTTAGCCCATCTTTAATTGCTTTAGGAACATTAGGCATTTGGTCATAAGACGTCACAGACTTTTTCCATAACCAGTCATAGATCTGTTTGGCCCTGAATTTAGGAAACTTGTTCTCCAAGATCCAGTCTAGAAGCTCTTGGAATGAAATATTTCGAATATCAGATTTTTTCCCCGCCATAGTATTGCGGCACAAAGATAAGCGAAGATAGTAAGCGCAGAATGACTGCAGTCACAAAGAGATGCTTAAGCATCTTTTTTGAATATAAAGCGATAGGTAATCACCTCATCCAAGCTGATGTTATCTTTCTGCAATTCAATTTTATTCAATTTACTTTTTACATATTTCACCAGGTTAAGGTTACCTGATTTTATATTTAAAATATTAGCTTTCCCGTCTAAACCAATTTTAAAACTCACTTCCACTGTACCATGAAGTGCACGATTAGATGTTTCTGTATTCCTCGTTTTTTGAGAATTTTTTTGTGAGGCACATTTTAAAACACTGGAGACCAAACCAGAAGAGCCTATGAAGATAGAGGCTGTTAGCCATAGTGCTGAAAGGATTTTTCTTAAATGTGAGGAGTTCGACATAGAGGCAAGACGATTAGGCTTCTATAAAGGTACAGTATTCTTTGACAGTGGATAAAAACCTTAACACGATTATTTTGAATAATTATTAATTTAACGCAAGCTTAAAGAGGTCTGACCTATTTTATGCCCCTGTTCATATATGTAAATTATATAGTCTCCTTTCGCCATAGATTTTGGACTAGGGACGTTATAGAATACACAAACATCCATTTCTTCATTCGAATAATTAACGACTCTTCTTATACTATATGGCCCAAGTTGCCCATCAAACATTCTACTTGCTTCGCTGCTATTTGGGTTTAATATAGTTCCATCAGGAGCCTGAATTCTTAAATACAAAAACTTATCTTCTGATGGACTAATGAGATTTTTTCTAAGACTAAAGCATGTTTTTATTAATTCAGTTTTTGATGCTCTGTCTGTTTCTACTTGTTTTCCAGCTCCCTTTAATCTTACTGCTTTGGCGGTGATATCTCCTGCTGCTAGAATAGCACCAATCTCCAATTTACCTTCTAATTGTTCTTTCTCTGAGTTAAGCGCATTCCTTTTATCTCTCTCGTTTCCGAGGTCAGTCCTAAGACCTGATATTTCTTCAGCTTGAGCTTTGTTTAGAACGTTGAGAGAGTCTATTTTGTAAACATAACCCTTCATAATTCCCCGAAGAGTTTCTGCTTCTTTTTTAACTTTATATAGATTGTAGTTTGTGTTTTTCACCCTTTTCAGAAGTGTTTCGATTTGCTCTTTTTGAGCAAACATTTCTGCACTTAACTGCTCATTATCAGTTTTCAGGGTGTCATAACTAAATTTCATTTTTTCGAGCTCTAATTGAACTCGCGCTCTATCGGTGGTTAGGCCTTCTACTTCTGTAGTTTTCTCTATAATTTCGGTTTGTTTGGATGACACTTTGTATCCTAAGTATGCGCAAAGCAATCCAAGTAAAACGATAAGGGTGATATAAACTTTATTATTCATAGTTAAAGAGTTTTGTGTAGCAAAATTAGACTTTTGCAGAAGTTAAAAATCGTCATCACCTTCATCTTCTGAAGGAGCATTGTTAATGATCTTTGAGGGTGTTTTGTCGTTCATGGGTGACTCATCCTCTTCATCTTTAGGCGTATCTTTCCATTCTAGAGTAACGTTGGATTTTTGGTCTTGTTGTGGAGAGACAGAATCATTGATGGCTGATACTGTGTTTTTTAAAAACTCATCTTTAATTAGGGATTTTATTTTGACTTTCTCTTGTTGTCTTCTCTCTTGTCTCTGCTCTTTAATCGCTAGTCTGTCGTAGCCAAATTCCGGGTTGGCCGTAGTTCCGTCCACGGAAATAAAGATGTACTTAGAGAATCCTTTTTCATCTTCTGCTAGCCCTTCTCGTTTAGATAAGTCTGCTATATCAAACCCTATGGAATAGGCTATCTGGTTATTAAATTTATGGGAACCTTCCGCTTTAATATTTAGCACATCAGAATAAACAGTCATCTTGGGAACGTGAACCGTTTCATTCTTGATTATTATTGTATTGTTCAATTCAGAGAACTTTACATGCTTCAGCCTTTTAGATAAAGAATTCACATTGGTCACAGCCGAGACCACTTTTTTTTCTGCTAGAAAGTCACCCATTTCTATTAGAGAAGTTTGACCTATTAGCTCTCCGTTTTTGAGTGTTAACTCAGCCTCGGCTAGGATACTTTTTTGGTCTATTTTCATCTTCTCACTCATAGAAGCAGAAAAAGTAAAGTTACTGGCTGTGTTTCCTTTTAGGTGCCTGTCTGTAATAAACCCTTGCCCAAAATTCTCAAAGCTCGCGAACAGCTGACTGATATTTATATCTTTAAGAGCGCCTAAACTTTCTATTAAGAAACCGCCATCTTTTTTCTGAGTAAAGGAGAGTGAAGCGTTAAGAGACCCCTCAGAAGTTTTCATTTTGAGAGGAGTAATTTTCAGTTTGTTTGTATTAAGAGATACCGTAGCGCTAATCTCTGATGCGATGAACTCTCTGAAAAATAGTTGTTTAACGTCTGTGTTTAAAGAGATCACAAGATCACTAGGCAAGCTAAAATTATAAGAACCCTCAGTTTTAGGGCCACTACTCAGAAGGGAGTTTAAATCAAGATAGGCACATGCTAAATTTGCATTTATAGCGAGTTTTTGCCCTTTCACTAGCACGTAGGACAATATATCATAAAACTCTCCACTGAATTTGAAATCGCTTTGGTCTAACGTGGCAGTGAGATTAGGGACATATGCGTTTCCATCCTTAAGAGTAAGACTTCCGTTAATTTCAGTTAGAAGATGTGGGTTCTTACTAAGCTTAATGCTCGCTTGGGAAATTTGGCACGTTCCAGAGACATAGGCGTTATTAATACTGCTTGCCGAAGGCTTCCAGGACTCCCCAAAAGAGCCTTTGTAGTTTAATGATATTTCCGCTAATCCACTCATGGATTCTATTTCGGGTAAATTAAAAAACGCGGAAAAAGCATCTAACTGAATCTTTCCAGTAATAGAGCTATTGATGAATGGATTACTAAGCCTGCTGATTTGTCCAGAAGCGTTAAAATCACCGGACCCTAGCTTACAGGAGAGGTTGTCAAATAGGAGCAGATCTTCCCTTCCTTCAGATAATTTATAGGTTCCAGAGGTAGAGATGTTTTTTAGTTCTATTCCAGTAGAAGAGTTGGTGATGTTCCCGTTGGAGAGTTTGAACGATGCTTCAACAGAGGGGAATTTCTTAGAAGAGACCTTTCCGGTAATGGCGATAACGCTTTGAAACTCCCCTCTAGATTGGAAAGAAGAAAGTTTCTGCTGAATAAAGGAGGGTAGATTTTTTATTACTGCTGATAAATCTGCTTTTTTACTTTTGGCTATTAGATCTATTTTTGACTCATATTCGTCTATATCGATTGTTCCATTGATGTTTAAAGGAAGCTCGTTCACACTTAAATCACACCCTTTAAAAGTGTATAAATCTTCTTTTAAATCTATTTCTATATTTACCGTTCCTGAAACTAATTTTTTGCTTAAATAGTTTCCCCCATCTACTTTTAAATAACTAACATCGCTTATTAGATCTCCGCTTAAAAGGATAAACTGAGAACCGATTTCCCCATTTATTTGACTGTTTTTAGCCAAAATTTCGAACTCCACTTTTGACTGCTTATCATCTAGAGTGATGAAAGTGTTTTTTAAATTGGCCGCACTTAGGTTTACTCTAAAGTCCTTAGAGTCACCCTCAGATTCTTTCCAGAAGTGATAATTATCTTCCCCAGATGCCATTTTTTTTAAGTGAATAGCTGAGTTTTCTATAGTAACTTCTTTTATCTCATAGCTCCCAGAGACAAAGTCAGAGACATTAAAGTTTAAATAGATATTCTCTGCATAAATCAGGGTATCCTTCTCATCGAACGTTTCTTGAACTATTACATCAGTAAATTGAAGAGAGGCGTAAGGAAACTGACTCCAAAGGGTAAGACTTACCTCTTTAACTTTAATGTCTGTTTTCAGCTGTTTAGAGATTTCTGTAATAGCATAATTCTTGATCTCCTCTTCAAATAAGTGCACAATCAATATTCCTGCAAGTGACAACAAGAATGTTATAGCAAGAATAATTAAGAAAAGTTTTTTAATAGCCTTCATTTAAAGAGAATGGTGCACATACCAAACCAAGAAAAGTAATTTAAAATTGTGTCTACATTCTCTAAATAAGTCAGGCAGGCTAACAAACAGATGTTAGTTCATAGCATTCTCTATCTCATCAGCTAAAAGAGGGATGGAACCCATTAAGTCTGTAAAACCATCTTTATGAATTACTATATCATTTTCTAGTCTAATTCCCAAACCTTCTTCTCTGATATAAATACCAGGCTCTACAGTAAACACATTATTTTCTTGAACTGGTTTGTGGTAGTGTCCGTAATCATGAACATCCAGACCTATATGATGGCTAGTTCCATGCATAAAGTATTTTTTATAAGCCGGCATGGCGGGGTTCTGCTTATCTATATCATGTTGGTCTATTAATCCTAATGACCTTAATTCAGACTGCATCATTAAACCTACCTCTTTATGATACTCATCTATTAGAATCCCGGGGTTTAAAATTCCCATAGCCCCTTTCATTACAGAGAGAACAGAATTATAAACATCTTTTTGTCTTTGTGTGAATTTACCGTTTACAGGAACGCTTCTAGTAAGGTCTGAGGCGTAGTTCCCGTATTCTGCACCTATGTCCATTAATATTACATCACCATCTTTGCATTCCTGGTCATTTTCTACATAATGAAGCACACACGCACTAGCTCCACTAGCTATAATTGGAGTATAAGCGAAACCTCTAGATCCGTTTTTAAGAAACTCATGACTTAATTCAGCCTCTATTTCATACTCTAAAACCCCCGGTTTAATGAATTTTAAAATTCTCTCTATACCGCTTTTAGTGATATTACATGCACGTTGTAATTGGTCAATTTCTTCTCTTTCCTTCACGCTTCTTAAATCATGCATAATAGGAGCCAGCCGCTTATGAGGATGACCAGGGTAGTCATTTTTTAGTTTTTTAATAAAACGAGCATCCCTCGTCTCCACCTCCACATGAGCTCTAAGATGTTCGTTCGTGTTTACATACACAGTTTCACTCTGTGCCATGAGCTTGTTAAACACAGAATTAAACTGACTAAGCCACATTACCGTTTTTACACCAGAGACTTCGCTGGCTTGCTTTTTATTTAGTTTAGCTCCTTCCCAAATAGCTACTTCTTCATTCGTCTCTTTAACAAATAATATTTCTTTCCAAGTCTCACGAGAAGCCTGGGGACAAATAAGTAGAATAGTTTCCTCTTGGTCTACTCCAGACATATAGAATAAGTCAGTGTTTTGTACCAAAGGGAGATGACCATCCGCATTAGTAGGAAGCACATCATTAGAATTAAAAACAGCTAAGGCATTACTATCTAAGCACTTTGATAGCTTAGCTCTATTTCTAATGTATAGGTCTTTTGAGAGTTGAGTGTATTTCATGAGGCTTTTCTTACATAGTTGCTGCGCAAAGAAACAAATACATACTTAAATCACAGCCATGAACATGATTTAATAAATCTGAAATAGAGACTTTTATAAATAAAACGTTGATTATTCGATTTTCATCCCATTGTGGAAAAATCAGCCAAAACTGGTATCGAACCATGTTTGAAAGCTCATAAACCATTTTATGGCTTTTTTCATAATAAAATTATTGGTTCACTGTTAAAGTTGAGCGGAAGTAATAGTGATATTTGTAGTTCACTTCTGACTTTACAAACAGAAGAAGTTAAAAACCTCAAAACACATTGCATGTCTGTTATAAATAGTAACGAGGCTCCAAAAGCGGTAGGGGCATACCCCCACGCTAGAAAAGTAGGAAATCTCTTATTTCTTTCAGGAGTAGGGCCTAGAACAGCTGGTTCTGACAAGAATGATTCGGGAGTGCCAGGATTAAAGTTGGACCATAATGGGAATCAACTGGAGTTTGATTTTGAAGCACAAGTACACGCAGTCTTTGATAATGTAAAGAAAGTACTAGAATCTTCTGGAAGTAGTTGGGATAATTTGGTTGATGTCACGGTGTTTTTAGTGAATATGAAAAGAGACTTTCATACGTTCAATAGAATCTATGCCGAATATTTTCAAAACAACCAACCTTGTAGAACTACCTTAGAGATCAACTCTCTTCCAACTCCCATAGCTATTGAATTAAAATGTATGGCTACGGTGTAAAAAGCGGGTTAACAACTGAAGTGTAGGTTAGATATTAGGACTGTTAAAGGATTTCATTAAGTCTCATTCGATAAATGAATAAATTGAAGCCGTTTAACCTTGAGGCGTTGTCTTATTAGCGGGAATAATTAATTTCTGGCACAAGCTTTGAGTTCGTCTGCAGTATGAAAGAAAGAGCACTTATATTAATTGCGATTATCACCGGAGGCATAGGCTCCGGTTTTGGACTAGTTCCTTTAGACATTGCAACGCACATTAGCCTACCGGAAACGACTAACTCAGCTTTCAAGCCTGGAGAAAAACTCACTTATAAAGTTCACTACGGAATAATAGACGCTGGTGAGGCTGTACTGGAAATTAAAAGCAGTCCTTATACGTTCGAAAATAGAGAGGCCTACTATGCAGTAGGCACTGGCAGAAGTTTAGGAGCATTCGATATATTTTTTAAAGTGAGAGATAAATATGAAACGTACATTGATAGAAAGGGCGTGTTCCCTTGGTATTTTAAAAGAAGAGTAGATGAAGGCGGACACAAAATAAGTCAGGACTACACATTCGATCAATTGGCAGGGGAGGTTTTCACGCAAAAAGAGGAGACACATAAGGTCCCAATGGGCGTTCAAGACATGGTTTCGGCTTTCTATTTTGCAAGAACATTCGATTTTTCTGACATTCAAAAAGGAGATGTTTTTGAAATTCCAACATTCGTAGATGACGAATTATTTAACCTCAGAATTAAATTCCAGGGGAGGGAAACGATTAAGATTAGAGACGGAAAATTCAAAGCCATGAAGTTTGTCCCTGTAGTGCAGGAGGGAAGAATCTGGAAAGATGAGAATGACCTGAACGTATGGATCTCTGATGATGACAATAAAATTCCACTTTTGGCTCAGACTAAGATCCTCTTCGGGAGCATAAAAATGGAGCTAACTGAATATTCAGGACTTACGCATGAAATTTCTAAGGTTCGATAACTCCTTGACTTTTAAATGATAGAAGCCGTTATCTGTAGGACGGCTTTTTTGTGTTAATAACCTAAGTTCAAAACTAAACTTAAAGCGGCGAATTCTCTATGGGCTTTGAAAAAGTAATCTATATCTTAGCTTTAAGAAGTTTTCTTTTCGGAACATAAAGAAACACCCTTCTCTTTTGCATCTGCGGTGATGCAGCAGTAGGGAAACGAATAGTTATGGAATGAAACTAAGATTTGGTAAAGGCGGGCGTAAAATAAATAGAACATACCGCCTCAAAGTGTAATAAAACTCAATTTGAAGAAGCTGAATGAAAAAAGTACAAACTCTATCTCTATTAGCTGCGTGCGCAGTGGGAATAGCCGCATTGGTTTTAAACACTAGTAAGACTGCAGAAGAGACATCTGTGAGCAAAGAACCGTTAGCTGTAAAAACCTTGACATGTCAGCACATGGTTTGCAATATAGAAGCCTGTGACTATGAAGTAGAAGAAGGTGTAATTCCTAACAACTCATTTCTAAGCACGATCCTCCAGGGTTATGGAGTGGCCTATAAAACGATATTAAATTTAGTGGAGAAGTCCAAAGGAGTTTTTGATGTTACTAAAATTAGATCTAATCAGCCTTACTATGTATTGAAGAATAAGGAAAACCAAGAGATAGATTATTTCATTTACAAGCAGAATATCACAGATTTTATTGTTTTCGATATGGCTAAAAAGGGGACCAAGGTGTACTCTTATGAAAGGCCAGTGGTAATAAATGAGAAGGGAGGTTCAGGAGTAATCGTAAGCTCTCTCTATGAAGCGGTGGAAGAGTCAGGAATGACCTCTTCTATGGCTATTGAACTAGCGGGTGTTTTTGCGTGGCAAATAGATTTTACTAGAGTTCAACCAGGGGACAAGTTCAAAGTTTTATATGAGGAAAAGATTTGTGAAGGAGAGTTGATAGGCACGGGAAACGTTCAGTGCGCTATTCTCACGAACAGCGGGAAAGAGTTTCATGCATACTTATATAATGGCGGATATTATGATGAAAACGGCAAACCGCTAGAGAGTATGTTCTTAAAATCTCCAGTAGAGTTCAGTAGAATAAGCAGTAGGTACAACAAAAGAAGAAGACACCCGATTAAAAAACGGATTATACCTCATTTAGGAACTGATTACGCAGCACCAAAAGGAACCCCAATTATAGCTGTGGCAGACGGTGTAGTAACTAAATCTTCATACACAGGAGGAAATGGGAAATATGTGAAATTAAAGCATAGTTCTATTTATGAGACGCAATACTTGCACATGAGCAAAAGAGGCGTAAAAGTGGGCGAACACGTGAAACAGGGAGAGGTTATAGGATATGTAGGTAGCACAGGGTTAGCTACTGGCCCGCATGTCTGTTTTAGGTTCTGGAAAAACGGAGTTCAAGTAAATCATTTAAGGCAAGACCTACCTGCAGCTGATCCGCTAGACGAAGCTACATTAAGCTTATTTCATCTAGAGCGGAAAGACCTCAGAAATAGACTAGAAAAAACAGCTTTTTCTCCAGCAGTCTAATAGGCTCTTTCGTCTATTCCTTCCATATAGTTAATGAATGCTTTGTTCACTACTTTATTACCTCCAGGTGTTGGGTAGTCTCCGGTAAAGTACCAATCACCTAAATTTTCAGGACAAGCCTTGTGTAATTTTTCTACTGTTTGATAAATAATTTTCACTTTAGGTATAACATCAGCAGGCTTTAATAATTGAGATATCTTAGTACTAATCTGATCATCATTGAAAGGAGCGTAGACCTCCTTTACGTAGTTCTTCACTTGTTCTTTAGGCAGCCCTTGTTGGTCTTTACACTTTCTGTAAACCGTTTGAAGAAGATCTTCTTTCCCTTGGTCATTAAGCAATGAAACAGCAGCCTGAAAGGCTATAAAATCTCCGAGTTTCGCCATGTCTATTCCATAGCAGTCAGGATATCTAATTTGAGGAGCAGAACTGACGACTACTATTTCTTTAGGGTTAAGCCTGGCGAGCATTCTAAGAATGCTTTTCTTCAGCGTAGTTCCTCTAACTATAGAGTCATCGATTACCACTAGGGTGTCCTTATTAGGAGTGCATGTGCCATATGTAATATCATAAACATGCTCTACTAGCTCATCTCTTCCATCATCTTGAGTAATAAAAGTTCTGAGTTTAGCGTCTTTTATGGCTAATTTTTCTACCCTAGGCTTAATTTCTAGAATATTCATTAAATCTGCATCAGAACAATGAGGAGGAAGTTCTTTTATCTTCTGCAATTTAATTTCGTCTAGGTAAGACTCTAACCCTTCTACCATTCCTAAAAACGATGTCTCAGCGGTATTAGGAATAAAAGAGAACACCGAGTTTCGCAAATCGAAATCTATAGCTTCCAATATTTTAGGAACTACACGTCTTCCTAAATCCTTTCTTTCAGAATAAATGTCTCTATCGCTACCTCTAGAAAAATAGATGCGTTCAAATGAGCAAGCCTTTCTCTCCAGTGGCCTTCTAACTTCTGAGATATGCACATCACCATTCTTTTTTATAATTATAGCATGGCCAGGAGGAAGTTCTTGTACTTTATTGATGCCTACATTAAAAGCAGTTTGTATAGCTGGCCTTTCACTAGTAACCACAACTACTTCATCATCCTCATAATAAAAGGTAGGTCTGATTCCAGAAGGGTCCCTGAGGACGAATGCATCCCCATGCCCTAACAAACCTGCCATAGCATAACCTCCATCCCAGTCAGCGGCGGAGTGTTTTAATATGCGTTGAATATTAATGTTGTGGCTTATTTTTTCAGTTATTTGGTGGTTTTGATACCCTTGGCCTTTATAAAGCTTAAATAAAGCTTCATTTTCTTCATCTAGAAAATGACCAATTTTCTCCATTACAGTAACGGTATCCGTTTTCTCTTTTGGGTGTTGACCTAGTTCAGTTAATATTTCAAATAACTCATCTACATTGGTTAAGTTGAAGTTTCCTGCTACTACTAGGTTCCTTGTCTTCCAGTTGTTTTGTCTAAGAAAAGGATGACAGCTTTCAACGCTGTTTTTTCCAAAAGTACCGTAACGCAGATGCCCTAGGAAGAGCTCTCCAGTGAAACCGAAGTTTTCTTTAAGCCATTGAGAGTCTTTTAGCTCATCAGAGCTTAAATCTTGAAATCTAGTATTTATTTTTTCGAAGACATCTTTTATAGGAGATTTCTCATTGCTCCGCACTCTACTAATGTATCTCTTTCCAGGAGGGATATCTAATTTAATGTTTGCTAAACCAGCACCATCTTGACCGCGATTGTGCTGTTTTTCCATCAGTAAATACATTTTATTTAGTCCGTAAAATGCTGTTCCGTATTTATCTCGGTAATACTGAAGAGGTTTTTTCAACCTTAAAAGTGCCAGACCGCACTCATGCTTTATAGCGTCACTCATTTGAGCTTATGGAATTAAAAGGACAAACTTACTCTTTTTTGTAACTCGAAAATGATGGTTTTACGCCATCTCTAATTCTATTTTGAGTTAGAGTTTTTCTGGGATGTTTTCAGTAACATTCCTGTTGTATTTTTGGAGGAGTTGAAATTTACAGAAATGAAAAGATTAGGAAAACTTATTTTTATCGTGGGGGCCCTCTTCTCTATACATGCCTCTGCACAAGAGCATAGCGTAGCTAGAGAATGGAACGAGCTGAATTTGTTTGCAATTAGAAACGATTTTGCGCGCCCTACCATTACCGCTAGAAATTTATGGCATGTAAGTGCGGGGATGTATGATGCATGGGCTGCTTATGATTTGATTAACCAACCTTACTTTCTGGGAAATACTGTAGGAGGGAATTTCATTCCTTTCAATGGAGTCGTTATTCCTGGAACTGCAGAAGAGATTCAATCAGCTAGAGAAGAAGCAGTCTCGTATGCAGCGTATAGAATATTGTCTCATAGATATGGAAACTTGCCTAGCACAAATGAAATTGCTGTCTTAGACGCTTTCGATGCATATATGAACGAACTAGGATACGCCACAGATGTTAGTTCGATTGACTATGAAAACAATGGTCCAGCTTCTTTAGGAAATTATATAGCTGCAGAGATTATTGCTTTTGGTTTATCAGACGGGTCCTTCGAAGAGTACGGATATAACAATCAATATTATGAGTCTATCCATGATGGCGAAGATTATGATTTGGTCACCAGCTTCCCCGGGAATCCGGACATGCTAGACCCTAACCGATGGCAACCATTAACCCTGTTGGTGGCAATAGATCAGTTGGGGAATCCACTGCCAATAAATACTCCAGACTTTTTAAGTGCAGAATGGGGCAATGTCGTTCCCTTCAGTCTTACAGAAGATGACATATCAATTTTTGCCAGAGATGAAAACGTCTATCAGGTATACTGTGATCCAGGGGCCCCGGCTTATATGGATAATGAAGGATTTGAAAATGGCATAACTGATGATTACAAATGGAACCATGCTATGGTAGCTGTTTGGTCTTCTCTTTTAGATCAGGACAACGGGATTATGATAGACGCTTCTCCCAACGGGATAGGAAATGTAGGAGAGTATCCAGAAACGAATAGCATTGAAGATTTGTCGCAGTTCTATAATTATTTCGAAGGGCTAGACGGTTCTCAAGGTCATGACACGAACCCATCTACAGGGATGCCTTATGATTCACAGATGGTTCCTTTAGGAGATTATGGTAGAGTGCTAGCCGAGTTTTGGGCGGATGGTCCAGATTCTGAAACTCCCCCAGGTCATTGGTACACTGTATTGAATTATGTCAGTGATCATCCCGAGCTAGAAAAAAAGTGGAACGGACAAGGCGCAGAGTTAGACGCGCTTCAATGGGATGTAAAAACTTATTTTGCCCTTGGTGGAGCGATGCACGATTGTGCTATAGCCGCTTGGAGTATAAAAGGATGGTATGACTATACAAGACCAATATCTGCTATCAGATACATGGGGGATCATGGACAGAGTTCTAATTCTAGTTCTCCTAGTTACGACCCAGAAGGGTTGCCGTTAATTCCTGGGTATATTGAATTAGTGAATGAAGACGATCCTTTAGTTGGGATAAGTCAAGAGCATTTACATAAAATAAAAGTGTTGTCGTGGAAAGGACCAGACTACCTAGACCAGTTAAGTAATTCAGGAAATATAATTGATGGAGTACAAGACAGCACCTTGGCTGGTGTCGGTTGGATTTTATCAGAGAATTGGTGGCCTTATCAGAGGCCAACATTCGTTTCTCCGCCTTTTGCAGGATATGTTTCTGGCCACTCTACTTTTTCAAAGGCAGCAGCTGACCTATTAGGATTAATGACTGGGGATGAGTATTTCCCGGGCGGAATGGGAGTCTTCCCTTGTCCTCAAAATGACTTTTTAGTTTTTGAGACCGGTCCTAGTGTAGAGATGGAATTACAGTGGGCCACTTATAAAGACGCTTCTGATCAGTGCAGCCTTTCAAGAATATTTGGAGGGATTCATCCACCAGTAGATGATATTCCCGGAAGAAAAATAGGGACCAAGATTGGTCAAAGTGTTTATACCATGGTTACTGATTTAGCTAACCCACTTGAGCCTAGAGTAATTCTTAGCGCCACCAATACAGATTTAATAAATGACGCTTACGCAGGAACAGACCTAACTATTGAGGTTCATTATAACCTGCCTATGAACCCAGAAATTGAGCCTATGCTAACATTTACTGAAGATTTGAGCGGAACTTTAACTTTATCGTCGGGAGTTTGGACTTCTTTCAACTCTTACACGTGGTCATTTAGCACAGTTGATGACAATTTCACTGCCTTAGATATTCAAGCTCTAGTTTTCGGAGCACAAGATCTACAAGGGGATATTCAACAAGATTTCATACTAGGGGATGCGTTTATAATAGATACTGAAAACCCATCAGTTTCCGAGGCAAACTTCACTGATAATATGAATGAATTCCTTGTAGGAACGAATATCAACCTGCTTACTAACTTCTCTGAGTCAATGAGTCAAATTTCACCTACCGTTTCTTTTGTAAATGAGGACCCTACCATGAGTAGTTTAAGTTTTTTAATGGTTCAACCAGAGTGGATTAACGATAGTCAGTTCGGAATGGCTTATTTAATAAATGATGCAGATGAAGAGTTATATAACATGATCGTCAGCATTTCTGGTGCTTCAGACTTAGCGGGGAACATGTTAGTGACTGAAGATGTTGTAATAGAAACATACATAGACACTAAAGCGCCTGCTATTTCTAATGTTACATACAGCACGTCAATAATTAATGAATCCAGCGCCATAGTCGAAGGGTACTCAATTACTGTACAGACAGATGATGAGCTGTTAACCTCAAGTGAAGCTCCAGTTATGTCATTCCCTTTAGAAAATCCATCTTCCGCATTAATCGTAAATAATGGAGCGAGTGGTTTTGTAGCATTAAATGAGTATGAGTTTGTTTTTGATGTAGTAGACACTGATTTGGAATTATCTAACATAGATGTTCTTGTTTCAGAAATTAGAGATGCTGCTGGAAATATAGGAGAGGATTATTCTTTGGTAGATGCATTTTCAATAGACACCAAAGCCCCTAACGTCCTATCGCTTACATTAAGCACGACGATTATAAACGAGGCTGAGACAGGAAATACACTTAATATAACCGCCCTGTTCGATGAGGTTATGGATGAAACAGTAGAGGGAGAGGTTGTGTTCAATCCGGTGACTCCTGCATCGCTGTCAAGTTCGTCTAATTCTGCCTGGATTAACACCCAGCTTTATCGTGCTTCATTTGACATCTTTGATGAAAATGAAGATGAGGAGTTAATGATAAGGCTAGAGTCTGCAAAGGATTTAGCAGGAAACGCGGTGAATCCATGGGATTCTGATGAAGCTTTAATTCTGGACAACAAAAACCCCGATGGATTTATAACTGCTAACACTTACAATGTAACGAACGATAATAGCGGAACCAGTGGTTTCCAAGTGTTAGTTTTATTTGATGAAGAGGTAAATTCGGATGTAATTCCTACGCTAAATTTCCCTGTAGAGGATCCTTCAGGAAATATTACAGTCAATTCTGAAAACACGGGCTGGTTTGGCTCCGCATACAGATTTGATTTTGATGTATCAAGTGATCTGACGCCATTAGCATATATAGACATAGACGTTTCTAATGCTGAAGATTTATATGGGAATAGTATGAGTGAAATGAACTTGCTAAATTATTTTAGTATTCAATTAGACACCTTTTTGGTAGTTAATGAGCTTGTTTTTCAGGAGCTAAGGGTTTATCCTAATCCCGTTTTTAAAGGTGAAAATTTCACTATCGAATTAAGAGATGTAGAAAATTATGCTTTCTTCTTGTATGATCAGCTGGGAAGAATAATTGAAAGTGAGAAGATGAGTGTTACAGGAGATAAGCTCCTAGTTTCTACTGCAGGATTGTCTTCAGGTAAGTATTTTGTTAAACTTAAAGGAGAGAATGCAGAAACTGTAATAAGAATAGAGGTGCTGAACTAGCATATAAATCCACAGATACGAGACTTTTATGTAATGCTTTAGTTTTTTCTTTACCACATCTATTGTTAACACCACTTTTTTGAGCATTTGCACCTTTATTCATTAATTTTTGAAGATGATTGTTATTCTTTACTTCAATGAATTTAAGTCTTAGACACGTGGTTATAATTTTCTAAGTTTAATTTGTTTCACAAAGCTTTCGAAAATTGTTTTACACGCTGCTCTTCCTCTTTCTTTGAAATTAATAAGACTCCATTCGCTTCCACGATTATATACCCATCTAAGCCTTGAATAACCGCCTTTTTTATATTGTTTAGCTTCACGAGATTTCCTTGTGATTCAAAAAAGGCCACTCGGGCATTACTAATAGCGTTTAGGTCTTTATCCTTTAAAGTATGGTTGTAAACAGACCCCCAAGTGCCTAGATCGCTCCACCCAAAGTCAGTTAGAATTACTTTAACCCCTTTTGTTTTCTCTAGGATTCCATAATCTATAGAGATATTTGTGCATTTAGAATAAATCTCTTCAATTGCTTCTTCTTCTTTATCTGTTCCAATCAGTTCAGATGATTCCGCAAATAGGTCATAAATATCAGAAAGGTGAGTCTGAAATTCATTTTGAATAGTTTCTAAAGTCCAAATAAAAATTCCAGAATTCCAGAAAAACTCACCAGTTTCTAGAAACTTTTCCGCCAATTTTAAATTCGGTTTTTCGGTGAATGTGACTACATTTCTTACGTTGTCTTCTGAGTCTTTTAGTGGATCGCTAAATTGTATATATCCGTACCCTGTGTTTGGAGAAGAGGGCCTAACTCCAATTGTAACCAGACACTCAGATTTTTTAGCGGTGTTAATTGCTGATTGTATATCTTGGAGAAACTGAGGCTCATTTGTGATGAGTTGATCAGCAGAAAGAACAATGATTTCAGCCTGCTCCGTCTTCTGTTTTATCCAAAAATTTGAGTATGCTATACAAGGGGCGGTGTTTCTCATGTGTGGTTCACAAAGTACTTGTGACTCATTCAGCTCAGGAAGGTTTTCTAAAACTAAGTTTTTATAACGAGAATTAGTTACTACGATTATGTTTTCAACCGAGCAAATAGGTAAAATTCTTTCGAAGGTCATTCTAATAAGAGTTTTACCTATTCCTAGTATATCTTGGAATTGTTTCGGGTTATCTGCCGTGCTCATCGGCCAGAATCTACTACCGATACCACCAGCCATTATTACGCAGTATGTATTTGATGCAGGGTTCAATGTGTTCGTTTTTTAGAGTAACAAAGGTAATTTTATAAATGGACTAAATTCACACTTACCGTAGGTTGAAATAAGTATTGCTTTTTCTTTTCTATGGAGAGGCATAAAATTCTTTTTCTTTTTTTGGCTAAAACCTCAAACAAGCCTTTGTCTAAATACTCAAAACGTTGACCGATAAAAATATCACTCACATAAATGGAGCCGTCTTTTGCGAAGTCGTAATTCCTAAGGGTTTTATATAAGTTTTCGTCAGAATAAGATGAGGCTTTTGGGTTCTTTAAATAATTCCAAGTTGCTAATGAAACGTCAACGGGAAAAACATTAGAAAGCACAAAAGGCTTTAAAATAGATTCAAATTCTCTTTTCCATTCCTCTCCATGAGGCTTTACCCTTCCATGGTGTTTTGCCCAGCATAAATGATGGGCCAATTCATGGAGCAAGGTGAGAAGAAAGGAATATTCATTTAAGTCATCATTTATAGAGATTTTAGACTTTCCAGACGTCCCTAGAGGTCTAAAATCACCAAGTTTAGACTTCCTGGGTTTAGAAACTCGTAGCTCCGTATCTATGTTAGCCAGAACTCTTTTTAAAAGAGGAATTGACTTTTCTGGTATGTAAGGACTAATTCTCCGAATCATACTGATTAGTGGAATTTTCAACTAGTTCTATAGAATCCCAAGTAGGGCAAGAGTTACATTTGTTCTTTTTTCTCAACAGCGAGCAACTTGATAGAAGCGTTATAACCAAAAGAACAATTAGAATATTCTTAGTACATTTCATATATCAAACATAGATGTTACTTCTTTAACTAAGAAGTTTTGAGTTTTTATATTTTAAAAATCATCCAAGTTTAGCCGATGTTTCCTAACTGATATATCTATTTTAGCAACCTGTGAATATACTTCAGACTATAGGGAGGTATACTTTGTTGCTTGGTAGGCTCTTTAGTAAGCCTGAAAAGCTAAAAGTATACTGGAAGCAGCTCATCAACGAGCTAGATAAAATCGGCTTGCAGTCAATTGGCATTGTGGCTCTATTATCTATTTTTATGGGCGGGGTGATTACTCTTCAAACAGCTTCAAACATCGACAGCGCATGGATTCCAGCGTATACAATTGGTTTTGCCTCGCGCCAAAGTATTATTTTAGAGTTTAGCCCAACGCTGATTTCACTAATATTGGCGGGCAAGGTGGGGTCTAATATAGCCTCTGAAATAGGAACTATGAGAATCTCAGAACAAATAGATGCCTTGGATATAATGGGGGTCAATTCAGCTGCGTACTTAATCCTTCCTAAAGTGCTAGCTAGCCTTTTCATTTTCCCTTTTCTGATTATTATTAGTATGTTCCTGGCTATGCTAGCAGGGGGTTTTTTTGGTAAAGCAGCGGGCTTAATAACTTTAGTAGATTATGTCTACGGGATTCAATTTGATTTTAAGACATTTTCTATAGTTTACGCACTTATAAAAACGTTTGTGTTTGCGTTTATTATCGCCACCGTAAGCTCTTATTTCGGTTACTACACCAAAGGCGGAGCCTTACAAGTAGGAGAGGCTAGTACGAAAGCAGTAGTTTTTAGTAGTATTTACATTTTAATAGCTAATTATTTCTTAACCCAATTACTTCTGTTATGATAGAGGTTAAAAATTTACATAAGAGATTTCATCACAAAGAAGTCCTTAAAGACATTTCTATAAAATTTCAGGAAGGGAAAGTTAACTTTATCATTGGACGAAGCGGGTCGGGTAAATCTGTTCTTACCAAGTGTGTAGTTGGTTTGATAGAACCAGACAAAGGAGATGTTGCGTATGACGGCAACTCATTTACACGAATGGACAGGCCAGAAAAGCAAGAGGTAAGAAAGAAGATAGGGATGCTATTCCAAGGGAGCGCCTTGTTTGACAGTATGAGCGTTATTCAGAATGTCATGTTTCCATTAAATATGTTTACTGAGTTAAGCGAAGGGGAGAAGATAGATAGAGCCATGAACACCTTGGAACGAGTGGAACTTCAGGATTCAGCTAACTTATTGCCTGCCAGCCTAAGTGGAGGAATGATGAAAAGAGTCGGTATAGCTCGGGCTTTAGCCATGCAGCCGAGGTTTTTGTTCTGTGATGAGCCAAATAGCGGGTTAGACCCTCAGACGAGCATTATAATTGACAACTTGATAAAAGACCTGACTTATGAGCTGAACATGACCACAGTAGTTATAAGTCACGATTTAAATAGTGTTTTAGAAATTGGAGACGAAATAAATTTTCTTCATGAGGGGCGTGTGGAATGGAAAGGTGACCGAAAGGATATTGTGAACTCAGATGTAGAGAGCCTCAATCGGTTTGTATTTGCATCAAACCTCATGAAAAAATTAAAATAACCCCCATTGGTCATTGCTAAAAGGTTAAACAGCAAAAATTTATTTCTAAAGTAGCGAAGGCATTAATTGATGTTTTTTCCCTAACCTCCTAATAATTGCTAAAAGCAATTCAAATGTATGATGAGGACCTTAAACCATCCTCAGAAACTTTATGAGTGCTTTATTATTTTAAAAGCGCACCTTAAAAGGAGTGGTTGAAAAAAACTATGGGCTGTATAATTGAATTAGACTTTAAGTTTTACTTAATTTGCGCTCTTAAATAAATATGTAAACAAATAAAACATGTCTGAAATTCATTCAAAAGTAACAGCAATCATCGTTGATAAGTTAGGTGTAGACGAAGCTGAAGTAACAAATGAAGCAAGTTTTACAAATGATTTAGGGGCAGATTCTCTAGACACTGTAGAATTAATAATGGAATTCGAAAAAGAATTTAACATTGCTATTCCTGATGATCAAGCTGAAAAGATCGGAACAGTAGGCCAAGCGGTTGATTACATAACGAATAATGTAAAATAATTTATGGAATTAAAGAGAGTCGTAGTAACAGGTCTTGGCGCTTTAACACCAATTGGAAATTCGGTAAATGAGTACTGGGACAATTTAGTAAATGGTGTGAGCGGAGCAGCTCCTATAACTCACTTTAATGCCGAAAAATTTAAGACCCAGTTTGCGTGTGAATTGAAAGGGTATGACCCTCTTAATCACTTCGATAGAAAGGAGGCGCGCAAACTGGATCCTTTTGCTCAATACGCTATGGTCTCCGTGGCCGAAGCTATATCAGATTCAGGTTTAGATTCTGAAGATTTAGACAAGAATCGCATTGGAGTAATATGGGGGTCAGGCATAGGGGGGATAAAAACGTTTCAGGATGAGTGCATGAATTTCGCTCATGGAGATGGCACGCCTAGATTCAATCCTTTTTTCATTCCAAAAATGATTGCTGATATTGCTAGCGGTCATATTTCGATTAAATATGGATTTAGAGGCCCCAATTTTTCTACCGTTTCGGCATGTGCTAGTGCTACAAATGCTCTAATAGACTCATTCAATTACATACGTCTAGGTAAAGCCAACGCTATGGTAGCTGGAGGAAGTGAGGCGGCAGTAAATGAAGCAGGAGTAGGAGGATTTAATGCACTTCATGCGTTATCTACCAATAATGAAAACTATGCTACCGCTTCAAGACCTTTTGATGCTACTAGAGACGGATTTGTTCTTGGAGAAGGGGCAGGAGCAGTAATTCTTGAGGAGTATGAGCACGCTAAGGCTCGTGGAGCAAAGATATACTGTGAGCTTGCCGGAGGGGGATTGAGCGCAGATGCTTATCATATAACAGCGCCACATCCGGAAGGAATAGGGGCCATAAACGTGATGAATGCTTGTTTAGAGGATGCGCACATGAAGCCAAGTGATATTGACTATGTAAACGTTCATGGAACTAGCACGCCTTTAGGAGACATCGCAGAAACCAAGGCAATAGTGAAAGTTTTTGGTGAGCATGCCTATAAGCTTAATATATCATCTACAAAATCTATGACGGGTCATTTGCTTGGAGCTGCAGGTGCCATAGAGTCTATAGCTTGTATAAAAGCATTAGAGCACCAAATCATTCCTCCAACAATTAATCACGTTGTAGAAGATGAAAATTTAGATAACAAGCTAAATTTAACTTTAAACAAAGCTCAGAAGAGAGAGGTGAATGCGGCTTTAACGAATACGTTTGGTTTTGGAGGCCATAACACTTCTGCAATCTTTAAAAAGATATAATTCGATTGTTTTTACGCTTTAGCAGACAATCTAAAGAAGATGCCCAGCTCAGGCTCTTTTTAAAGAATTTATTTGGATTTGAGGTGAAAAATCTGAGTCTTTATAGACTTGCACTTACACATAGCTCAGTAATTCAAAAGAGAAATGACTTAAATCAAAGTAATGAGAGGTTAGAGTTTCTTGGGGATGCTATTTTAGACGCTATTATCGCTGATTATTTATATACAGAATTCCCAGATTTATCGGAAGGTGAATTGACTAAAGAGAAGGCGAAAGTTGTAAATAGACGAACTTTAAATCGACTAGCCGGAAAAATTGGGCTGGACAAATATCTAGAGTATTCTATTAATTTCAACACAGAGGATACCTCCCTTCTTGGAAATGCTCTAGAAGCGCTTATTGGGGCTTTATTTCTAGACCTCGGGTATATAAAAACCGAACGCGCGACATTGAAAATGTTTGCCTACATAAATTTAAGTTTAGTTCTTGAAGAACAAAAGGATTATAAAAGCTTATTGCACGAGTGGAGCCAAAGAACAAAAAAAGAAGTTAAATTTCGAACTGTTAATGAGTTTAATCTCGATGGACGAAATGAATATGAAGTGGAGGTTCAAATTTCAGGAGAAATTTGTGCTACAGCAACCGATTACTCAAAAAAAAAGGCTCAAAAGTTAGCAGCAAAGCAGGCTTTTGAATATTTAAAAATAGAAACATAAAATTGGCAATTCTCAACTTAGAGGTAGAAATAGACTATAATTTTCAGTTGATTGCTATTAGCTCGAACCAAAAAGTTTATACTCTTTGTTGGGCAATTAATAATATGTTGAGCGCTAACCTGAAGTTGGCAGATGGCCATAATATTAATGTAAAGAAAAGAAGTGTTCAATTCAGAAAATACATCTCAAACGAGTCAGGGTTTTATTTTAGCTTGCTGTGTAATAAAAGTTTAAACAGTAGATTGTTACCAGAGTTACCTACTGTAGACTTTATAATTAAAATTTACGATGACGACAGCCCTTACTCTGAGGCAGAGATTATTTCGAAACTGAGAAAATTAAAAGAAGTACAAGCAGTTTATAGCCTGGACGTATTAAAATTAAAATCCAGACAGGCACTCATATATGATTAGAATGAAAAAGACTAAAATAGTAGCTACTCTGGGGCCAGCTTCATCAAGCGCTGAAGAGTTAGAAAGAATGATGAAGGCGGGGATGAATGTGGCTAGATTAAACTTTTCACATGGAGAACATGAGAATTATGGAAAAGTCATACAAATAATACGAGATTTAGATGTTAAACTAAACATCCATACAGCCATTCTTGCAGATCTACAAGGCCCTAAAATTAGGACAGACGTAATGGCCGGAGAGGGAGCTTTACTAAAAACAGGCGATGTCGTTGAGATTAGCACAAATAGTGTTGAGGGGACAGCTAAGAGGTTCAGTACGAATTATCAGAGTTTTGCTCAAGATGTGAAAAAGGGAGAGCAAATATTACTAGATGATGGAAAAATTCACTTAGAAGTAGAGTCTACTAATGGGAAAGATTTAGTGAAAGCGAAAATTAGTCATGGAGGGTTATTAACTTCTAGAAAAGGGATAAATTTGCCTAACACTGCTATTTCTCTTCCGTGCCTGACAACTAAAGATCTCGCGGATTTAGATTATGCATTAAGTCAAGATGTTGATTGGATAGGATTGTCGTTTGTCAGAAATTCCTCAGACATAAAGGAATTAAGGAACATTATAAACTCACAATCTAAACATGCAAGAATAGTTGCTAAAATAGAAAAACCAGAAGCTGTTGAGGATATAGACGCTATTATTAAAGCCACAGATGCCATTATGGTGGCTAGGGGGGATTTAGGGGTTGAAATTCCTATGCAGAACGTACCGCTGGTTCAGAAGATGCTAGCAAAGAAGTGTATTAAGAGCGCTAAGCCTTGTATTGTGGCTACTCAGATGATGGAAAGTATGATAGATAACATTACTCCAACTAGGGCTGAAGTGAATGATGTGGCTAATGCTGTAATGGATGGTGCAGATGCCGTAATGTTAAGCGGAGAGACCAGTGTAGGAAAACATCCGCACTTAGTAATTGAAGCTATGAGCAGTATAGTAGTGCAGGCGGAAACTCACGATTCTATATATAATCATGAAGAGGCTCCTGTTAAGAGTGCAGAGGCTCGGTTTATTACTGATTCTGTCTGTTATAATGCTGTAAGGCTAGGTCAAAGAGTAGGAGCTCAAGCTATAATAACGATGTCACATAGTGGTTATACAGGAATAAAAGTGGCCTCACAACGGCCAAATTCAGATATATTCGTCTTTACTGGGAACAGAAAAATTCTTACTCTAATGAGTCTAGTTTGGGGTGTTAGAGCATTTTATTACAATAAAATGGTTAGCACTGATCATACTATAGCTGATATCAAGTATATCCTTAAGAAATGGGACATGGTAAAGGAAGATGATTTTATCATAAATATTGCCAGTATGCCAATAGGAGAAATGGGGATGTCTAATATGGTTAAGCTGAGTAAAGCTTAATAGTCAATTATAAATAATATTTTTAGGCTAAAAACCATCTTTAGTCATAAATAATGATCGAGTAATCTGTTTTAGCCTATTTAAACGATGTTTTTATCGGTTTTACCTCTCCTTTTTTGCTTCTATTTGGCGAATAGATTTTCGAGAATTGTAAAGGTTTAGAGTTAAACCCTGAGTTA
>DDEI01000102.1:28148-40555 GCA_002336675.1 Flavobacteriales bacterium UBA1958
GAGTTAAACCCTGAGTTATTATCTGAAGTTTTATCTAAGACGTTATTATTATTATGTGCTGCATGCTTTAAACGATTCTATACGCAGCGTAAAATCTATAATTGCACTGCCACGTGAATTATACTTCCTTTATAAATTTTAAAAAAGATGTAAGGAAAGTTTGTATAGATTTATTTGGCTTGTTCCTCTTCATTATCATCTAACAAATATTGGAATATGAAAAGATTGATGATTTTAGAATTTTCTAGTGCTTTAAAAGAAATACCTTTGTTTACCATATGATTACTGATAGCTTAAAAGATAGAGAGGCGAAGATAATATCTGAGTTCGAGATGTTCGATGACTGGATGGATAAATATGAGTATATCATAGATTTAGGGAAGGAACTGAAGGGTTTTCCTTTAGAAAACAAAAGGGAAGAGAATTTAATCAGAGGTTGTCAAAGCCAGGTCTGGTTAACGTCATTAGAGAGAGAGGGGTTAATCTTTTTTCAAGCCGAGAGTGACGCCATAATTACAAAAGGGTTGGTGGCATTAATGGTTCGGGCATTAAGCGGGAGCAGCGCAGACGAAATTTTAAAGGCTGACATGAGGTTTGTTGACGCCGTAGGCTTAAAGGAACATTTATCTCCGAATAGAAGTAATGGCTTAGTGTCAATGATTAAACAAATGAAAATGTATGCGTTAGCGTACTCTAAAAAATGAGTTTAGATAAAAAAGATATAGAATCACGAGTAGTGGATGTGTTAAAAACAATATTTGATCCAGAGATACCCGTAGATATTTATGAACTAGGCTTAATCTATGAGGTTAAGGTAAATGATTCAGCTTTCGTCCATATTTTAATGACGCTTACATCTCCTTCGTGTCCTGTAGCTGAGACTTTGCCTGTAGAGGTTGAGGAGAAGGTAGCTGGGATAAAGGATGTCGATGGGGCTAAAGTGGAGATTGTGTTCGATCCACCATGGACTAAAGAAATGATGAGTGAAGAAGCATTATTAGAGTTAGGTTTTATGTAAATGTACAAGGATGCCAGAAAATTGGAAAGATAGATTAGGAACAGTTTATTCGACAAATAAAGACTATAGTTTTGAGTATAAATCAGAGAATGAATCAGATACGTTGCCTATTGGAGAACAGCGATTAAGAGTTCTTTTAGATAAAAAACAGAGGAAGGGAAAGACTGTAACTACAATCGAAAATTTTATAGGCGTAACAGACGATTTAAAGTCTCTAGCGAAAGAATTGAAGGTTAAGTTTGGGGTAGGGGGTAGTGCTAAGGGAGGAGTTATTATTATCCAATCTGACCAAAGGGATAAAATCATGGACTATTTAAACGGGAAAGGATATAAAACTAAAAGAGTAGGTGGATAATGGAGGTTAAGCAAAAAACAGGAGTGGCCATTCTAGGCTCTACAGGTTCAATCGGCACCCAAACATTGGAGGTGTTAGAACAACATCCAGAGATATTTACGGTAGAGGTCTTGACCGCAGGCCGAAATGCTCAATTGTTAAAGGAGCAGGCGTTAAAATTCAAGCCTAACGCGGTTGTTATAGATGATGAGGCTCAATATGAAGGATTAAAAGAGGCCTTGTGGGACTTGGGTGTCAAAGTCTATTTAGGAGAGGAGGCGCTTTGTCAAGTTGTAGAAATGGATGAGATAGACATTGTACTCACCGCGTTAGTAGGTTTCTCAGGATTAAAACCAACAATAGCCGCGATAAATGCAGGAAAACATATAGCACTGGCCAATAAGGAGACCCTGGTCGTAGCTGGAGAATTGGTGACTAAGCTAGCTAGTGAAAAGGGGGTAAATATTTATCCTGTGGATTCAGAACATTCTGCCATTTTTCAATGCCTAGCTGGAGAGTTTCATAACCCTATAGAAAAAATATACCTTACGGCTTCAGGTGGCCCATTTAGAGGTAGAAAGGCACATGAGCTAAAGAGTATTAAGAAAGAACAGGCACTGAAGCACCCTAACTGGGATATGGGAGCTAAGATCACTATAGATTCTGCATCATTAATGAACAAAGGACTAGAGGTAATAGAAGCTAAATGGCTGTTCAACTTAAAGAATGATCAAATAGATGTTATTGTTCATCCAGAAAGCATTATTCATTCTATAGTTCAGTTTGAAGATGGAAGTATGAAGGCGCAAATGGGCTTACCGGATATGAAGCTGCCTATTCAGTATGCTCTTGGATATCCAGAGCGATTAAAATCAGATTTCCCAAGATTCAGTTTCAAGGATTTTAGAACATTAAACTTTGAAGACCCAGATTTAGTTACTTTCAGGAATTTAGCCTTAGCTTTTGATGCGTTGGAAAAAGGCGGGAGTATGCCATGTGTGTTAAACGCAGCTAATGAAATAGCCGTAGCTGCATTTCTCAAAGACAAAATCGGATTTTTGGAAATGCCTGACTTAGTAGAGTTTACGATGAATTCAGTAGAGTTTATAGAAAAACCGACTCTCGAAGATTACTTCGTTTTGGATAAAGAGGCACGTAAAGTAGCTTCTAGTTTTCTGATTAAACAGTCATAATATCGGATTCTTTTTTAGCGATCACCTCATCTACTATAGTGTTATACTTTTTAGTTAATTCTTGGATAGTTAATTCTGCAGATTTAGCCATATCCTCACTTAATCCATCGATTGCAGCCGATTTTATATAATCGTTAGCATCTTTACGTGCATTTCTAACACTTACTTTAGCGTGTTCCCCCTCAGCTCTTGCTTTTTTGGCTAATTCTTTACGCCTCTCTTCAGTAAGCATAGGAATGTTAATTATCAGCATTTCACCATTATCCATAGGGTTTAGACCTAGGTTAGAATTTATAATAGCAGTAGCTATTGGTTCAAGCATAGCTTTTTCCCAGGGCTGTACGGAAAGTGTTTTAGCATCAGGCGTATTGATATTAGCCACTTGACCTAGCTTCGTCATACTGCCGTAATAGTCTACCATAACAGTTTCTAGCATCATAGGGTTAGCCTTTCCAGCTCTAATTTTAGTTAGTTCAGAATTAAGATGGGAGATGGTTTTATCCATTAACTCTTCAGCTTCGTCAAAAGCCATTTGCAATTCTTCGTTCATTTGAGTTATTTTTATTTCTATCCTTCCACTACAGTGCCAACTTCTATTCCGTTCACCACTTTAGCCAGATTCCCAGGCTTATTCATATCAAAAACAATAATAGGGAGATTATTCTCGTTACAAAGCGTAAAAGCGGTCATATCCATCACTTTAATACTTTTCTCATAGACTTCGTTAAACGAAATTCTGTCATATTTAGTAGCGGTGGGGTCTTTTTCAGGATCTGCGGTGTAAATTCCGTCTACTCTGGTTCCTTTTAATATTACGTCTGCCTCTATTTCTACAGCTCTTAATGAAGCAGCCGTATCAGTAGTGAAAAATGGATTTCCAGTACCAGAGCCGAAGATTACTACCCTGCCTTTACTTAAGTGCCTTGTAGCTCTTCTTTTGATGTAAGGCTCGGCGATAGCCTTCATTTCTATGGCGCTTTGCAATCTCGTGTCAATCCCTACTTTTTCTAAAGCAGCTTGCAGAGCCATACTATTGATCATAGTGGCAAGCATTCCCATATAATCTCCTTGCGTTCTTTCCATCCCACCTTCTTCAGCTTGGATTCCTCGAAAAATATTACCCCCACCCACGACTATTGCCACTTCTACGCCCATATTAACAACTTCTTTGATCTGAGCGGCATAATCAGCGAGTCTAGAATTATCTATACCAAATTGTTTGTGCCCCATAAGAGCTTCTCCGCTTAGTTTGAGTAGTATTCTTTTATATTTCATAGAAGGGGTTTTTACGTGGACGAAGATGCAAAAAATAGTAAAACTAATATCAGATGGAATTAAGATTTATTAAACATTCAGGCAGAAAAAATTGTGACAAAAAAAATCCTAGCTGAAAAGTCAGCTAGGATTAATGTTGTTATTAGAGTTTTTCTAGTTTAAAGAAGCCCTTTTGAATTCTGTAACAGTTAAACCGTCTTCTTTTTGCTGTAAATATGCAGCAATAGATAATTTATTGTCCTTAATAAACGCTTGATTAAGAAGCGTAGACTCTTTGAAGAATTTTTTAAGTCGTCCTTGAGCTATTTTATCAGCCATTTCAGCTGGTTTTCCCTCTTGGATAGCTAATTCCTTACCAATTTGTAATTCCTTAGCGACGATCTCAGCTGGAATGCTATCTTCATTTACCGCTACTGGAGCCATAGCAGCAACTTGCATAGCTACGTCTCTAGTTATATCCTCCTCCGCAGGTTTGTTAAAACTTACTATAGAAGCAAGATTATTTCCAGGGTGATTATAAGCTACTACAGATTCTCCTTTTACAGTTTCGTAGTAAGATAATTCGATTTTTTCCCCAATTTTCCCAATCTCCTCTGTTAATTTATCTGCTATTGATAACTCAGAACCTGGAAAGAGCATAGATTTTAGTTCTTCCAGAGATGCAGGAGATTCGTTAATCGCTACAGTTAGAATGTTGTTAGCGACTTCTCCGAAGGCAGCATTGTTAGCTACGAAATCAGTTTCACAGTTAAGAATGATTGCCACTGCTTTTTTACCGTTATCGTTAGTTTTAGCAAGAGCTAAACCTTCAGAAGCTTCTCTGTCGCCTCTTTTAGCAGCCACTTTTTGACCTTTTAATCTAAGAATGTCAACTGCCGCCTCGAAGTCACCTTGTGACTCTTCTAGAGCTTTTTTGCAGTCCATCATACCAGCCCCTGTTTGCTGTCTTAATTTATTTACTTCTGCTGCTGTAATTTTCATGCTGTCTGTCTGTATCTAATAATTATTCAGCTGGCTTTTCGTCAGTAGCAGCTGGCTTTTCTTTCGCTGGTTGATTTTCCTCTTTAGCAGCCTTTCTTTCGTTTAATCCTTCTGCTATAGCAGAAACAACGTCCGTGACTATTAAATCGATAGATTTGGATGCGTCATCATTAGCTGGTATTGGGAAATCTACTTTTCTTGGGTCAGAATTCGTATCTACAATAGCGAAAATCGGGATATTTAATTTTAACGCTTCTGCTACAGCTATGTGTTCTTTCATAACATCTACTACGAATATCGCCGCAGGGATTCTCGTTAAATCAGATATAGATCCTAAGTTTTTTTCTAGTTTATCTTTTTGACGAGATTTTTGTAACCTCTCTCTTTTAGAGAAGGTGTTAAATGTACCATCAGTTTTCATCTTCTCTATTCTATTCATTTTACGAATAGACTTTCTGATAGTAGCGAAGTTAGTCAACATTCCACCTGACCATCTCTCAGTAATAAAAGGCATGTTTATCGCTTTTGCTTTTTCAGCAACGATTGTTTTCGCTTGTTTCTTAGTAGCTACGAAAAGAATTTTTTTACCCGACTTAGCTATCTGCTTCATAGCAGCACTTGCTTCATCTAGCTTTACAGCTGTTTTATTTAAATCGATGATGTGGATTCCTTTCTTCTCGGTGAAGATGTATGGAGCCATATTCGGATTCCACTTCATTTTTAGGTGACCGAAGTGAGCACCAGCTTTTAATAGCTCGTCAAAAGTTGCTTTTGGCATAATAATACTTGTTTACGTTCTTAAAATATATAAATAACAATCCTTGGCTATGCCTCCGAAAAGGGTTTCCAAGCGATTTAGATACTAAACAAACTCAGATAAACGGATTAACGTTTACTGAACTGGAATTTCTTTCTTGCTTTTTTCTGACCAGGCTTCTTTCTTTCGACCTCTCTAGGGTCTCTAGTAGTAAGTCCTTCTGCTTTCAGAGCTGGTTTCCAATCTTCATTAATAGAAATTAATGCTTTAGTGATAGCTAGTCTTATTGCTTCAGCCTGACCTGTAATACCGCCTCCGTCTACGTTTACTTTAACGTCGTATTTACCTAAAGTTTCAGTAATAGCGAAGGGCTGAGTAATTTTATATTGAAGAGTAGGAACCGGAAAGAAATCTTTATAGTCTTTCTTGTTCACAGTTACATTTCCTTTTCCAGCAGTCATGTAGGCTCTAGCCACAGCTGCTTTTCTTCTTCCTGATGTATTAATAGTTTCCATGGAGTCCTAGTATTTTAAAGTGTGTACCGAAGGTGTTTGAGCTGCGTGTTTGTGCTCAGTTCCTGTATACACAAATAAGTTTCTGAAAAGCTCTCTTCCTAAAATGTTCTTTGGAAGACATCCTCTAATCGCTTTTTCGACCATGGCAGTTGGCTTCTTAGCCATCATATCTTTAGCAGTTCTTCTTTTCTGTCCGCCTGGATATCCTGAGTGCCACACATACTCTTTCTGCTCCCACTTTAAACCTGTTAATCTGATTTTTTCAGCATTAAGAATTATTACATTGTCACCACAGTCCGCGTGCGGAGTATAAAGCGGCTTATGCTTTCCTCTTAATAAAAGAGCTACTTGAGATGCTAATCTTCCCAGTACTTGATTTTCAGCATCTATAACTAACCACTCTTTATTTGAGGTTTCTTTGTTGGCTGATAGCGTTTTATAACTTAGTGTATCCACTTTAAATAAGCTTTAAATTATTTTTTCAAGGTTAATTGATGATTTATCAACAACCCACACCTTTCCTAAAAAAGGGCTGCAAAAGTACTTGTTATTTTTCAGTTGTACAAACAATAGGATACTGATTGTATGTTTTTTTTAGAAGTACGCGCTAATTTAGTTCAGAAATTGGTTGAATTAGCTTTGCTATGTTGCACTCCATTTTTTTTGGACACTTGCTGCATGCTTTCCCTTTCTTGTATTTCTTACAACATTTTTTCTTCATCCAAAGAGTATCTTCGAGAAAGAAAGAGGACAAGTCTAAAGTGGATTGATGTGTAATTGTCATGTGACAAATAAACGACGGGTTTTGTTTTGAGTCAATCCCATGAAAAGGGTATTTTAACGGATTGGAGATAACAATGTTTGGCACTAAAGTTTCCCTTTTTTCCTTTACTGGCAGTGAGCGTGCAATCAGACTTGTTTAAATGTCTAACACAAGGATGACTAAAGAGAATACTTAGAAAGGAGCTTTCAGGTTAAAGGCCCTTTTAGGGATTAAATCCAGAACTAGGGATACAGCTCCTCCTATCAATATCCAATGGGCTAATTCGAAAAACAGGCTTAGTTTACTTTGATTTGCCTAGCTAATTCCGCAGCATTTTCCCTCATCTGCCGAATGTCGGCATCGATTTCTCCATTTAGCAGAACGACACCCATTCTTCTGTAAGGTCTGGAGGTAGGTTTTCCGAAAAGGCGGATGTCTGTGTTTTTGTTTTCTAGAACTTTTGCAACGCCTGAGAAAACAGGAGCTTCTGAATTTTCTGAAGTAGCTAAGATTACTGCGCTTACACCCGCTTTTTCTTGAGTGATTTCTGGAATAGGATACCCAAGTACAGTTCTGGCGTGAAGTTCAAATTCGCTAAGGTTCTGTGAGCCTGACAGAGTGCACATGCCAGTGTCGTGTGGCCTTGGGCTTAGTTCTGAAAAGTAAACTCCATCGTTGGCTATAAAAAATTCCACACCCCATAATCCTGATCCTTCCAGCTCTTTGGTTACTTGTTCAGCCATATCCTGAGCGGTCGCTAAGTCTTCTGCAGATATAGGGCAGGGCTGCCAGCTTTCCTGGTAATCTCCCCGTTCTTGTCTGTGGCCTATTGGCGGACAGAAGAGGGTTTGACCATTTTTTTGAGTTACGGTTAATAGTGTGATTTCTGTATGAAAATCTACAAAAGCTTCTATAATTACCTCTGCCAAGTCGCCTCTGGATCCTTCCATGGCATAGTTCCAGCTATTTTCTATATCAGCGTCTTTCTTGATAACTGACTGGCCTTTTCCGCTAGAGCTCATGAGTGGTTTGATTACGCAGGGCATTCCTACCCTTGACACTGCAGCTTTGAATTGCACTAATTCTGTGGCATATTCATATTTGGCAGTTTTTAAACCTAAATCCTGAGCCGCTAAATCTCTGATTAACTTTCTATTCATAGTAAAGTTAGCAGCCTTAGCAGAAGGGACTATGGTTATTCCTTGCTTTTCGTACTCATAAAATCGTTCTGTACGGATGGACTCTACTTCCGGAATCACCAACTTAGGCTGATGCTTGGCCATAACAGCATCTAGCTGGTCACCATCCAACATATTAATCACCTCAAATTCATCTGCTACTTGCATAGCTGGAGCTCCAGCATAACTATCGCAGGCCACTACGTACTCGCCTAGGCGTTGCAATGAAATAACCAATTCCTTACCAAGTTCTCCGCTACCAAGCAGGATGATTTTATTTGACATAATTAATAGATTTATGCCGCGAAGTTAATTTGAATTTTCCAATCTATAATTTCCAATCGGTCTAAAACTCCAAAGTAAACTGCCCTTTGATGGATTTGCTTTCTCTTACATTCAAATTACTAACTCCAACTCCTAATAATCGAATAGGGTCATCTGGAGGATTGTCTGATAGAAGCTTTGAAGCTATGGCGTAAATGTCTTCCGAGTTTTCGATAAATTCTTCTACGGTTTTACTTCGAGTGGTTAAATTGAACTCGTGGTCTTTTACTTTCACTGTCACGGTTTTTCCTTTTAGTCCTGATTTTTTAAGTCGCTGACTGACTGACTCGGAAATAGATGCTATAGCCGCGAGCATTTGCTCCAGCTCGGTAAGATCTTCAGAGAAGGTGTTTTCAGCACTTACAGATTTGCTTATTCTATCTGCCTTCACGGGCCTTTCGTCTATGCCTCTGCAGATGTGGAAGTAATATCCTCCTGATGTTCCGAAGAGGCTCACTAATTCTGGCCTAGTGTAGCGTTGCAAATCTACTCCCGTGTGAATGTCCAGGTCGTACATTTTCTGCGCAGTGACTTTTCCTACCCCAAAGAACTTTTTTATAGGAAGCTCTGCTATGAATTGGTCTATTTCATCTGGAGCTACTAGTTTCTGGCCGTTGGGTTTATTGATATCTGAAGCTACTTTAGCTAGGAATTTATTTACAGATATTCCTGCGCTAGCATTTAATCCTGTCTCCTTGTGAATTTTCCATCTAATCTCTGAAGCGATCATAAATGCCGAGGGGAAGTTGAGCTTGTTGGTCGTTACATCCAGAAAAGCTTCATCTAAAGAAAGCGGCTCTACTAAGTCTGTATACTCGTGAAATATTGCTCTGATTTGCTGCGAGACTTCTTTGTAAACATCAAAACGATGTCGAACGAATATGAGTTCAGGACAAAGTCTAGCAGCGGTAATGGATGGCATAGCTGAACGCACTCCGAACTTACGTGCTTCATAGCTTGCGGCTGCGACCACACCACGCTCACGACTTCCACCTACAGCTATGGGTTTTCCCTGGAGTTTAGGGTTGTCTCGCTGTTCTACAGATGCGTAGAAAGCATCCATATCTACGTGGATTATTTTTCGTTGCAACGTGTTTTCAGACATGCTATAAAAGTAATCTGAAAAAGTACTTCAGTCTAGAATTGAATGCTAATTCTGCTTGTTTGACTTCCGTATTTCATTACATAAATCCCTTCAGATAGAAAAGAAAGGTTTAAGGCGTGGTTCGACTTTCCTTTTATGGTTTTCGTGTAAACTAACTCTGACGTCAATGAATAGATTTCCAGTGTTTCAGAGGAGTTATCTAAAACGATGTTCATTATCCCATTGGAAGGATTAGGATACGTTTTAAAAGTCTGTTGGTCTAGCTCATAGATGCTAAAAGGAACATCAGAAATGTAAGTAACCCCTGTGCTAGTGGCTACCCAAACACCATCATTTTCATCTATGGACAGCGCGCGCACATTAGGCCCCGCTAATCCATCATCTTCATCATAATCTAGCCAAACTCCAGAGTCATAAAGAGAAACTCCCCCTACGGTAACTATGTAGTCTGGGTAAACTGCTGCCCAAACATGTCCTTGAGAATCCAGGGCAATATCTTCCACTGGGCATAATAGATAAGGTGGGGGAAGCACAAATATGATTTCATGGTCTTCTTCATGCACGTTATCTGCGCCCAGCACAGAAATTCCATCTGCGGTGCCTATCCACTTTTTATTACTGGAAGAGACTGCCACAGCTCTTATGCTATTACTCAATAGGCCATCATCTTCATTATAAGTAGTGAAAGTGGTGCCGTCATACTGAATCACTCCGAAAATTCCATTTGAGAGCCACATGGTTCCATCTAGGTCTTGGGTCACGTGAGAAACTCCAAACGAAGGAAGTCCGTCTGCCGTAGTAAAGTTGGTAAAGGAGGCTCCATCAAAAGTGGAGACCCCGTCATTGTTTCCTATCCAGACAAGCCCGTCTGCGTCTTGAAAGAAGTGTTTTACTCTATTATCTTCTAGCCCATCATCTGTGGTATAAGTAGTCCATTCTGTGCCGTCAAACGTACTGAAACCAAAATCAGTTCCTGCCCATAACACACCATCAGAAATAAGAATGGCAGTTACGTTGTTATCTACTAAGCCTTCTTCTACTGTATAATTAGTCCATGTAGTTCCGTCATAATGAGAGATTCCGTACTGCGTAGCGAAATACACATTACTGCCTTCTCCTACAGAGACACAGTTTACAGAATTACTGACTAGTCCATCTTCTTCATAATAGCTTTCAAATGATTGTGAGTGAATGGTTAGAGAAACCAAAAAGACTAGGAGAGAAGTAAGTAATTTCATGAGATTGGGTTTATTGAACTATTATTTTACGGTGAATTGAACCGTAGGTAGTATTCAGTTTTAATAGATAGATGCCTGCTGATAAATTAGAGATGTCTAAGTGCTCTTCAGTATTACTAAGGCTTTCTTGTTTTACTAAGTGACCCCGAGGGGAGTGCAGCTCTGCAATAAAAGAGACGTTGTTTTCTGCAGATATGTTCAGCGTGTTATGGGCTGGATTTGGATAAACTGAAAACGATGATGACAGATTCTCAGTTACAGAAACAGGGTCATTTGTATAACCCAATGAAGGGGAATTCAGCACGAAAGGCCCAGTTCCATTAGGGACTCTGGCAAATGTAGCTCCTTCTTCTATGGCTCCATAGGTGTATGAATCTAAGGAGGTTCCGTCTGCAAAAGCGAGTGAAATAAACTCGCCTAGTGAGCTCAGTTTAAAGTTCGCATGCGAACTTCCCTGAGCGCCCTGCTCATCTGCCCAAATGATGGCGTATTCTCCTGCTCCTAACGTAAGGTTTGGAAGTGCCCATTTGGTGGGATTGTCTTCTTCGTCTGATAGGTAAAGCCCTGCTGTAGAGATTGGATTATCACTTCTGTTATAAAGCTCTATCCAGTCATCAAACTCCCCAAATTCGTCTGCGTCTGCTGTGTTTAAAGGAGAAAATTCATTGATTACTAGGTCTTCGGGGTTGATTTGGCTTTGCAACGCGTAAAACTCGTAGGCTGCTCTCTCTGGTGAAAACCTGCCGGCTTCTTCATTTTCAGCATAGAAATAGTACTCTAAGTAGTTACTGGTGTTTTCTAGGATTATTTCATACTCATTTCCTCCGGTATTGACCATTTCAACCTTTTGAAAAAGGCCAGAATCCGAACGATGATAAAGGAACACTTCTTCAGCATTAGAGGCGTTACAAGTAAAAGTCATAGTTCCTCCGAGCTCTAGTTCTTCTGGAGAATTAGTGATGCTAGTAATATCTGGAGAGTTTGCGAAACCAGGATATGAGGCTAAGTATTCTGCTCGAGCAGCCATTAAATCTGTAATTCCAGGATAGTCTATAAAGTCAGTTACGGTAGAGGTTAGGTTATTAATAAAATCGTCATAACTGTAGAATTTATTTGCGTCTGCCAGCACATCTTCATCTATCAGCGACTGCATGCTTTCTGCCCTTTCTGCATAGTAGTTGTTGTAAAAATACTCGTCAAAAATGGTTCTCATGTGCGCCAGATACATGAGTTCATAAGTACTGTTTTCAAAGAGGCTTCTCATTAACGGACGTGGAAAAACTGAAGTATTATTTAAGTGGGTGAGCGGGTCTATAATTTTGGCTTGCTCTATATTAAATCCATCAAAATATTCAGAACCATCTGTAAGTCTGAAACTACCAAAAGACATATTCATATCCCAAAGAATGGGATTGAATTGTCTATTTTCATCTTGGTACAAATAGTAATTCTGTCCGTACCCTACGTAGCTATCAAAGTTGAGAAACGAATAGTTTAACGCGTGCATCCATAGTGCTCTGTCTATATTTAGGAGCGCTTCTATTTCTGTGGGATTTTCGTTTAGAGTGGTTATAAAGTTCACCAATTCTTCCCAGCCATCATCTGATTTAATGGAATAAAGCTCATAGTAATCTTCTGGGGATGTTCCAGGAGAATTACTCAGATTAGCGTTTTCTCCAAACAGCTCGAGCTCTTCAGGATTACACTTAAAAAATGACCCGTCAGT
>DDEI01000102.1:40942-59459 GCA_002336675.1 Flavobacteriales bacterium UBA1958
ACAGTCCCCAGTATTCTCCGTTAATAAAGAGCTTTGCAAAGTTGGCCTTTCCCGCAGGCATATAGTTTCTGGCTATTTCGTAAGACAGAGCTTCCCTCACAAATGAAGGGTCCTGAATCACATTGGAAAGTTTGATTTTATCATATCCTTGATATGCCGAGTCTGGATAGGTATAATCCAACTTTATGTTGAACGGGTTTTTAGTATAGAATACACTTACGGAACTGAACCCTTTATAACGGATTCCAGCGCCTTCTATCAAAGTACCATCTATTTCTACATTACAGAGGAGTCTTTCTTCTAGGCCATCTATATAGAACTGGTCTAGTACTGCATCCCAGTTGTCTTGGAAGAAAGTGACTCTAATCTCTGGAATGTGGTCGATGTCGTAAAAATCCTCTTGTGCATTTAAGTTCTCACTGAGAAGTGAGATAGAGAAAAGAATGACAGCGCATAAAAACCCGTTTAAAACTTTCATTCAACGATTACTTTTCGAGTTACATGGCTATCTCCAGCTGAGATAGTGACGAAGTAAATTCCAGAGGGCTGTGCTGTAAGATTGAGGGTTTGTGCGTTTTGTAACACTAGGATTTCTTTCCCGAAAACAGTAGTCACACGAATTTCATCAGCTCCGTTAGCTCCGAATTCTCCCATTACAGAGAATTCTCCAGAAGAAGGATTAGGAAAAATGGTAGCGTTTAACTTGGCTATTTCAGATACTCCTACAGCGCAATGCATCCCATCAATGATGCCATCAGCTATCATTTGAAGAATTCCCGGATGGTCACATTCGTATCTAAATCCTTTGGGAGCGCCAGAGTTATATTGCCACACCACATTTCCTTCCTCATCTGCCTCATACATGAATGACTGAGAGAGGTTAACAAACACATTTCCATTAGACATTCTATCAGAGGCAGATTGCCCGTCAGCATCTGCAATACACTCATGTCTCCATGAATATGATGCTGGCTCATACTGCTGGTTTGGAGTTTTGTCATAATTGAATCCATTTACTGGAGCATCTATAGCGTCTACTACAGAGCTGTTCCCAGAACCACCTTCATTATTAAATATTTGGATAAACCCTGCGTTAGGTCTTCCTTCTAAAATCCATCTCGCATCATGGACAGGCCCAGTGATTATTTGGTCTCCGGCAGTGTCATAATTGGCGGGTTTTCCCCATCTGTATAAGAGGTCTCCACCCATTCCTGAATTTCCTCCTTCGTGAGTAGCAGCTTCTTCTGTAGTTGTGCTGTGGTCTATAATAAAAATCTCATTTAGGAATCTTGAACTAAACACGATTTGGTCGAGAGTTGGATTGTAATCTATTCCATTTAAATGAAACCAATCTGTAGCTCCACCACCACCAGGCCCGCCAGGCCCACTGCCTTGGCCAGCTGTGACTACATTTATGTTTAATAACTGAGGATTTTCCGATATAGCACCATAGTTTGGAAGAGAGTTATCTTCGTCTTGGACAAAGTGGTCTGCAATGTGCCATTCCCAAACTACCTCTCCTCCCGTTCCATTTTGTTGAACTTCTATGATGTGCGAGACTTTTTTGTTTTCAGCGTCATCCAGACCTATAGTGGCTAAATCTTCTTCTTCGATTATTTCCCAAGCGATTAAAAGAACGTTTCCATTCGGCATTAATGCGATGTCGTGATGGCTTACTACGTTAGCATTTGAATAAGTAAATTCCCAGACAATATCACCATCATAATCAAGCTCCTGGATTTTCCCGCCTACCGCGGCCCCATTAATATCATTGTTATTGTTGACTGCGCCCCTTACTATATTCCCGTTAGGTTTCAATGCCATTGCGTAATTAGCATTAGAGGGGCAAGACCATGAATGGGCGATGTTTCCTTCAGCATCTATTAGATAGGAGGTACTGCTGTTTTGAGGATTATACAGTGCATATCCATCTATGGATTGTGTAGAAGAAAAAAGGGGTAATAGCAACAGCACGGCAGTGCTTAGTAATATTAAATGATTTTTTGTCATGAGCAAGTATTTTTATATTAGACGATTCCTGTGCGTTTTTCCTTCGCTATTTATAGCCGGTAATTAGTTCGAGGTTAAAAGTAATTATAGAAGAATGAGGGGTTTAATTCGATGTTCTGAGTTATCACACTCTTTGTGGGGATATGTCTAATTAGAGAGGAATATTTTTTTTATTCTAGTCATGTCATTGTTTCTAGAAAATGTATACCAGTCAGGAATGACATTTCTTTTACTTACTATTTCCCCGTCTATGTATACTTCAGTGTGTATGTAATAATTTGTAGACGCTACTTTTAGAAATTTCTCTATAATATGTGAAAAAGAAGTGGACATCGCATCTATTGGTGTGGTATTGAAGTATATTTTTAGAATCTCTCCGGTACTTGCCTCGATGAGTTGAGTTTTTATATCACAGATTAGCCCCTCATTTGTGTCATTACTAATGTATGTGGTAATCCTCTCTTTTTCTATCTCTATAATAGGCAGCACATTTTGGTACATCTCTCTTACTTTATAATGTGCAGATTTTAGTTCTCCACCATAATCTATGGTACTCCAGCTAGGGCCTGGCCAGCAATCGTTCAGCTGCCAGTAGAGAGTTCCCATACAATGCGGGCGTTTTTTTCTGTGTGCCTCTATGGCTTGTTCATAGGCTATAGCCTGAGTCAATTGGCTCATTTCCAAAAATTCTTCAAAGGATGTTGGTTCAGGAAAATAATCCAACATTCTTTCAGTGATTTGAGCGTTTCCAATGTAGCTTTTTTGCCGGTGTTTCATGGACTCACTAGCCAAGAAAAGAGAGTCTTCCGGGATGTAGCGTTTCAATAATTCTATGCTTGGGAAGCTTTGGAAACCATATTCAGCCATGAACCGCCCTACATTATCTGCATAATTTTCAAAAGGCTCTCTGTTATGCCAGACACCCCAGTAATGCATAGATCCTGAGGCAAAATCTCCTTTTGGACCCCAATTACTTAGAGGAGATGTATGTGTATAAGTACGTTTATCTAAGGCATAAACAGTATTTGGAATGTCGTATTCAAAGAGGTTTTGGTATCCCTTTAAAAGCTTCCGTTGAGTCCTTTCATCTAGGCTATATTTACTTTGCCAACCCCAGTTATTCCAAGCTACATTTATTTCATTGTTCCCGTTCCAGTGAGCAAGGCACGCATGGTTTCTGAGTCTCTTTACTTGAAATCGCACCTCGGCCTTTACTGATTCTATAAACGGCTTGTCATACGGATACATACTGCAGGCAAACATAAAATCCTGCCAGATTAATATTCCATGCTTGTCGCAGAGCTCGTAGAAAACATCTCTTTCATAAATTCCTCCACCCCAAACACGAAGCATGTTAAAATTGGCATTCTTCGCTTGGAGTATTAGTCGCTCGTAATCTTCATCTGATTTCTGGTTGATGAACACATCTTGAGGGATATAGTTAGCCCCTTTGGCAAAGAGCTTTTTTCCATTTACTTCAAAGTAAAAAGACTCTCCTTTTTCATCTTTCTGCTGCTGCACTCGGGCCATTCTTAACCCTACTTTCTGTGTAAAAGTATCCATTTCACCTAGCACTACTTGAAAGTCATAAAGCGGTTGTTTTCCCCATCCGTTAGGCCACCAAATTTTAGGGTTGTCTATGGTTATTTTTCCTTTTATGGTTTTAAAATCAGTAGATTTTGTAGCAGAGAAATATGAACCTTCCGTATCAGAGAGTTCTAAGGTATAGTTCAGTTTTTTAGGAGGTTGATTTAGAATAATTTCATATTCCAATACCGCTTTTTCCTCTGATATAGAAGAAGTATAGATATAAACATCTTCTATAAAAGTCTCCTTCTTGAAAAGCAGATTCACTGGCATATATATACCACACGTAGTGAACTTAGGTGCCCAATCCCAACCAAAATGATAAGGTGCTTTTCTCACCCAGGGACTGACTTTATTATCTCCAGCGTCATTCGAAGCGGGGAGTTGATACCCCAGATTTTTGGCCGTTTCAGCGTGTACTTCGTAAGGTGATTTGAAAACTACTTTAAGTCTATTGGTTCCTTCTTTCAGCCATGTTTTCACTTCGTTTTGCCACGCTAAAAACATATTATGTGACTTGCCTATTTCCAGTTCATTTAGGTAAATGGTAGCGTAAGTATCCAATCCTTCGAATTCTAGGAATACTTGGTGGGATGCTAACTCTTGTTCGCTCACTTGGAATGTAGTGGTGTAGCTCCAAGTAGAATCCTGAATCCATTGATAATCTAGTTCGTTAGTCCCTTTGTACGGGTCTTCTATGATTTCTGATTTCCATAAATCTGTGTGGATGTTCCCAGGGACAGAGGCATTACCATTCAGCGTATTTGATGTTGATGAGAACTGCCAATTTTCATGAAGGGTTCTTTCTGTTGGTTGGTTTTGGGCCTCCACTAACAGAGGAAAAAGAAGAATAAATAGAAGTTTAAATTTCATTAAGGATAGCTTTCATTTGATTAACTTCTTCCGAATCTACGGTAAAAACTTGTTCTGCTACTGAGCTATTGCTCATGGAAACGGACATGTTTCCTTCTATCAAAACCTTTGCCGAAGAATGGAAATGAGTGATTCCTGTAGTCTCCTGTATTTTCGAGATGTTGGAAGCTCGCACTCCACCACCAGCGAGTAGATTTATTTCCGAGCCATATTCGCGTTGCAACGCTTCTAAAACCGCTAGACCTTCCTCGGCAGTGTTCTGCTGACCAGAAGTGAGAATGGTGTCGAATTCTGCATTTATGAGTCTCTGACAGGAATCATGCGGGTTTTTGGTCAAATCAAACGCTCTGTGAAACACCAGTTTTTTATGGTCAGCCAGGGATTTCCAGTGATTCAACAATTCCTCTTCAATCTCAGATTCAGCTGTTAACGCACCTACGACTATTCCTTCACAATCAGTAGTAGCGCAGAATTTAATATCATCTGCTATAACAGCCAGTTCATCTTGAGAGTACAGAAAATCACCAGCTCTCGGTCGGATAAGTACTCTTACAGGAATAGTTACGGCTTGAATAACCCGCAGAATTTTCCCAGGGCTGGGTGTTACTCCCCCTTGGAGAAGATTTTCACAGAGTTCGAGACGGTCTGCTCCTGATTTTTCAGCTTTTATGGCAGATTCTACGGAGTCTATGCAGATTTCTAGTAGGTTCATCAGTTTATAATTATTTCATCCAAAAACACCCAGGCAGGTTCGCTAGAGGCTTCATGCCAGTGAGGGACTTTTCCGATGTTTTTGATATTAACTTTTAGATAATTCGCGCTCACAGGACTGAAAGAAAACGATGGTGAAAGAATGTCTTGTCCACGGATATGCATCTCTTCTTCTGCGGAGGAATAAGCGTCTAATTCGGTAAACATTTTTCCGTCTGTAGAAACCGATATTACCACTGATTCTGGTGGGAAAATCCAAGAATTGATATAGCGGTAGAAATTCATGGAAACTGATGAGATAGCTTTATCTGTGTTTGGGTTTTCTATAATCAAGTCTATATCATCTCCGAAAAACCCCTGCCAGTATCCATCTCTAAAGTCAAGCGACCCTAGGACTCCATCTGTCAATCCGTCTTCTCCTCCTGCAGTGTAGTAATCGCTGTAAGGCACAGAATAGTCAGTGGAGGCTGTAAGCCAAGCGTGATGGTTAAAGGAGAGGAGCAGATCTTCCTTGTTCTCGGCAGATTTTTCCCCAGAACTGATATTTAATTGACTAGTGGCGTTTTTAGGAATCTCAATTAGATTTCCTGTAAAGGTGTTTTCTTTTTGTATTGTGTTTGCAGAGCTCATTGAATAAATAGTCTCTGGATCTCTGAGGTTTTCTGTGAGCTGAACGGTGATTCCGTTTTTATCAGTTTTGGTCTCTATAGAAATTGCCACAGTTTCATTTCCGTATAAAACACCTCTTTTATCCAAGTAACGGTAATGAGCGTCTAGCCGACTTAAAAAAGAATTGTAGTCAGTGTTTGTTCCCCAAAAAGCTTCTGAAGCGGCTATGAGCCGTGGGAACACCTTTGAATCTAACGTTTTTTCATCTGGCACATGTTCTGTCCACATATTGCATTCAGCACCTAGTATTCGAGCTTCTTCTTCAGCGGTGCAATTGGGAGGGATAGGGTCAAACCCATAAATTTTCTCTGTGTCTATAGCTTTAAGTGAGTAGTCGAGGTAACAGTGAGAAGTAGGACTCATAATAGCATTACGGCCTTCTGAAACGGCCTTTTTCCCTCCGTCCATTCCCCGCCAACTTTGGATAATGGCTGTTTCTGTAAGCTCATCGTTTAGAATCTCATCCCAACCTATAATAGTTTTGCCGTTTTTTTCGAGGTATTCGGCCATTTTATTTATAAAATAGGATTGAAGTTCCTCGCAATCATTTAAACCTTCTGTTTTCATTAGATTTTGACAGAATACACTCTCTTCCCAGCGGGTTTTTGGTGCTTCATCTCCTCCTATGTGTACATAATCAGATGGGAACAACTCCATAACTTCACCTAGAACGGTTTCTAAAAACTTGAAGGTATATTCGGTAGGGCAGTAAATATCTTTGAATACTCCCCAGTCATTTGGCACAGAAATTTGTTCACCATTACACCCCAATTCTGGATAGGCAGACACTGCTGCTGATGAGTGCCCGGGCATCTCTATTTCGGGTACTATTTGTATGTGACGGTCAGCGGCATATTCTACGATTTCTCGAATATCTTCTTTAGAGTAGAAGCCACCGTATAGCGCTCCATTTTCAGCTGAAGCATCCTCTCTCCATGCGCCTATTTCTGTTAGCTTGGGGTAAGCATCTATGGCTATTCTCCAAGCTTGGTCTTCTGTAATATGCCAGTGTAACACGTTCATTTTGTAAAAGGCGAGTAAGTCTATATATTTCAGTACGATTTCCTTCGGAAAATAATGTCTGCAGACATCTAAGAGCATTCCACGCCACTTAAATTTAGGGGTATCTGTAAGTTCAAATTCAGAAAGAGACGAAATCTCTGAAGCTTTATTTTTTAATACAAGGAGCTGATGAAAACTTTGAATCCCATTAAAAACTGCTTCGGGGCTGCCTCCGTAAATTTTCAGTTCCTGATTTTTACATGAGATTTGATGTGAGTTTTGCGGCATGTTCCCCAAGACCTCCAGAGTGATTAGGGAGCTGACTTTTGAAATTTCTAATGAAATTTGGTGTTCCTCTTTTAGTAGTTGTTGGAGGTAGTTTATTTCGGAAAAGAGAGAGTCTCCTCCAGTAATTTTCACTCCATTTTCAAATGAAATTCCTACTTCCGATGATGATAAAAAAGAAGTCGGTTGAGGAATAATAATAGAATTGGGGTTCTGGTTTAATTCAGAGAAATTAGAATTTTCACATCCAGAAACAGACATAAATATTGCTGCGCCAGCAATCATGTTCATTAAGGAGTAGCGGGAGATGTTTCTCTTCATGGGGCTAAAGGTCATAAAAAAGGCCCTGAACTAATCAGAGCCTTTTAAAAATTTATTCAAAAGATGTATCTACATCTTCACAAATTGTGATTGTGAAACAGGTCCCACATGATCACTGATACTTAAAACATATGTTCCAGGAGTCAATGATTCGATGTTCACCGCTTGATTCGTAGAATTAATAACTCCATTTAGAACGATTCTTCCTGTTAAATCCAGGATGTTAAATGAGGAGTTAATTAATGAGGAGTTAACGATTAATTCAGAAGACGCAGGATTTGGATAGATAGAGATATCGTTAGCGCCTAGTTCTTTTACTGAATCGAACTCTTCTATGGTTACACAGTAATCCTCAGTTTCGCCATATTCATATTCTCCACATGGGTCTTGACCACTTTGAACATTTCCAGCCCAGACCACAGAAACTCTAATTCTAGTAAGTCCTAGTAAGGCATCTTCTAGAACTGTAAACGTATCCTGAAGTCCTGTGTTTGTATTGTTTTCTGAAGCTACTATTTCATTCGCAGAGAAGTCACCGTCTTGGTTATAGTCAATCCATACAATAATACTTTCATTATAAGTTTGTCCACCATACCCAACCTCTACTTCAAGGTCTGAAGAGTTTCCTCTATTCAGAAAAATTTCTGAACCAGTGTAATCACCGTATCCTCCATCATTCCCTGAGTTATTAGCATAACTATTAATAGAAAACTCCTGGATAAACTCATCTTCTGAAGACTCAGGGATTAACTCACAAAAAGCAGCATCTGTGCAGTGCCCGCAACCGGTGGTTCTAAATTCTAGTAGGTTGTCTTCCAGCGAAAAGACTCCGTCACAGACAGAGTATATACTTATTTCATAATCTGTACATGGTTCTAAATCTGATAGCGTATAAATACCTCCTTCGATGTTTTCAATTGTAGTAGAAAAACTGCCAAACTGGCCATATACTAGGTTGTAACCTTCAGCAGCTAATACATTAACCCATGTTATCGCAGCTTCAGTATCACTTAGCACTTCTAGGGAAAGAGTTTCCAATTCTGGTGAAACACAGCATCCATCAGTTTCAATGAAAGAAGAAGTAGTCCACTCTGTTTCTTCTTCTTCAGAACAGACTGTTTTAATTTGGTATTCATATTCAGAGCACCACTCAAGCTCACCTAAGTTAAAAGAGGGCTCGTTTAAATCTAATGCCTCAGTCCATTCTGAGTCTGTTATTCGTTTATACCTAAATCCGAAAGTGCTTTCTTCATTAAAAGCGGCCCATTCTACTGCGAATGAAATATTATCAGCAGAAACTAGAGTTGAACTAAAAGGGGCGTAGCAAGCTCCTTCTGGACATGTAGCTAACAAGATATTTAAACTATTAAATGAATTAACTCGGCCTCCTGTAACGCACTCTGTAGTGAGGTTATCCAATGGATCTACCCCATCTAGAAGGGCTTGTCTGATAAGATCAGCCCCTGCTTGTGGGTCAGCGTGAACTAAGTCCATAAGACCTGGGCACGGAACAGAATATAAAAGCCCGATAACGCCCGCAGTAAGAGGGCTGGCAAATGAAGTTCCAGAAGTAGCTCCGTAGCCATCAGTTCCAGAAGTAGTCCAAACATTTTCACCTGGAGCGCCTAGATCAATAGTAGTCTGTCCATAGGCAGAGAAAGTTCTTACGTCATTATTATTAGTGGCAGTGACGCTAATCATATAATCAGATGCACAAGCAGTTGGTAAATCACCAACAGCATCTATATCGACATTGTTATTAGCAGTGGCTCCACAACTTAGAATTCCGGCCTCACCTAAAGTTTGATATAGCCCACACCAGATAGGAGAGTCTTCAGGGTTTCCGCCATCTATACCCCATGAAGCATTTGTAGCTACCACGAAGGCACCTTGAGCTCCAGCAGTTTCTTCATATAAATTTCTCATATCTAAAGGATACCCGTAAGCTTCTACTAAAGATGCTTCATTAGAGATGTTCTCCCCCGCTACAGACATAATTTTCACTGTCCAGTTAGCTCCTACTAGCCCTAAATCATTATCTCCTTTAGCGCCTATCATTCCCATTACCTGAGTTCCATGTCCCCCTTGGAATACTCCTTCATCATCATCAGAGCCTACGTTCCATCCGTTTACATCATCAATATATCCATTTTGATCATCATCTATTCCGTTATCAGCTATCTCCTGAGTATTGCTCCATGCATTGTACTGTAAATCCTCATGTTGAGCATTTCCTCCTTCTATAACACAAACCACTATTTCATCTCCTACAGCTGTCAATCCTCCTGTAGTTATATCCCATGCTAGTTCAGAGGCTATATTCTCATGGTGCCACTGGTTTCCGTATTCAGGGTCTAATGGAGTAGTTTCCCTTAAATCCACTTTATGATTTAGCTGGGCATTAAGAACACCAGAGTATTGGTGGAGTTTATCTACCAACTCTTGCTCAGAGATTAAGTTAATGTGAGATATTAAGTAGATGTTTAAGTTGGCGTTAAGTACTTTTTTCACTCTTATTTGAGCGGTATTGTTATAGGCCTGATTGGCCTTATTAATGACATCTTCAATTTTAACATCATCTGTTAACTCTACTAGAACTTGGTTTTCTACAATTTCTTGAGAATTGGCTTTAACTGCAGTAATAGCTATTATAGCTAGAAATAGAATTTGTTTCATGTGATATAAGTTCTTTGTAGGTTTAGTACAAATTTAAAGTAGATAACCCTCGCAAATATTTAGGAGTGCTGTGATTTTTATTCTGAATAGTATTCCCTCTTTACACGGTAAGAAATTGCAGAAAGCACCTCGTAAGGGATAGAATTTATCACTTTTGCTATACCGGAGACATCCTCTGGAGTGTTGAATATTTCGACTTCTTGCCCGACTTGAGCATTTATTCGGGTAACATCAATGAACGCCATGTCCATACATATATTTCCTATGATAGGAGCAGTTTGGTTTCCAAGTTTAACGTGAAAATTACCGTTTCCAAGGCTTCTAAATAGACCATCAGCGTAGCCTATAGGGATGACAGCCACTTTAGTGATGGTATTAGAAACAAAGCTTCTCCCATACCCTAGAGATTCACCTGGAGCTATTGTTCTCATTTGGATGATGGTGGTTTTAAGCCGTCCGGCCATCATTAATTTATTTTGTATTTTTTCCTCTGAGCTAATACCGTAGAGACCAAGCCCTAGTCTAACCATATCTAAATGTGCTTCGGGAAACCTCCCGATGGCTGCCGTGTTACAAATGTGACGAATAGGCTGATAACCAATTGAAAAGCAGATAATGTCTGCGGATTCTTTAAGTTTTTTAATTTGAAGCTTTGTAAAACTGTCTTGTGTTTCCGAGTCACTAGCAGCAAGATGAGAAAAGATAGTTTTAACCTGAAAATGATTTGAGGAAGTTAGTTCAATGGTTAAAGCTTGAATTTCGCTCGCCTCCATTCCTAGCCTATGCATACCAGTATCCAGCTTTAGATGAATAGGATAATTTTCTATTTCTACTCGATCTAGATATGACTTGAATTTCCTCAAGAGGCTAAGCGAATACATCTCTGGCTCTAAATTATTCTCTACTATGCTAGAAAAGGCAGATGGCTCTGGGTTAAGTACTAAGATGGGAAGTTTAACCCCTTTTTTTCTTAACTCTACACCTTCATCAACATAGGCTACTGCTAAATAATGAACCCCTAAACTTTCTAAGTGCCGAGCTATTTCATAAGTGCCACTTCCGTAACTAAACGCTTTAACCATGGCCATGATTTTGGTCTTAGGCTTTATTAGAGTTCTATAGTAGTTGAGGTTGGCAGTAAATGCAGATAGATTTACTTCTAAAACAGTTCGATGATTTTTTAGCTGTAGCCGTTGGGCTATTTTTTCTAATTTAAATTTTCGTGCACCTTTAATAATTACAACCTCTGAATTAAAGCGTTTATATATTTTAGAGCGTAAAAAGGCATCTACAGTAGTAAAATGTTCAGAAGCATTCAAGCTGTTTTGAGCTATAAGAGGGTCTATGCCAATGGTAATTAGCCTATTAATTTGATTGCTGGTTACCAGTTCTTTAATATGCGTATAGTCAGCGGAGTTAGCTTTGTAGAATTTAGATATAATCAATACTTTAGGCCGTTCATGAGCGTAATTATTAGCCAAGTTCAGCGATTGTTCCAGTGCTTTTAAATCAGCGCTATAAGCATCATTAATGATGGTACAGTTGTTCTTTCCTTTTAGCACTTGCAGCCTCATATCTAAAGACTCTAAAGAAGTTAACCCTTCTTGAATAGTCGTGTCATCTATTTTTAACACCATGGCAGTTACTAGAGCATGACATGCATTTTCTATAGAGGCGTCATCAGTAAAGGAGATGGTGAATAATGTGCTGTTATTTACTAGAAGTTCGGTTTTATTTGAGAATTTAGAGATACTGATTTTGACGTCATCACCTTCACTAATCCCCCAGGTATATAGAGGGACGTTTAAAGATTTGAGCTCGTTGATAAGCATAAGGCTATTGGAGTTGGCTATCACTCTTTCTGCACCCTTAAAGAGCAGTGCTTTTTCTTTTATGAGTTGTTTCCTGTCCTTAAAATTAACGAGATGAGCGTCTCCTATATTTGTAAAAACGCCCATGGTCGGCTGAATCATTTGTGCTAAACAATCCATTTCATTAGGCTTGGATATTCCTGCCTCTATAATGGCTAATTCATTTTGAGGGTCTATTTGCCATAAAGATAAGGATACGCCTATTTGACTGTTATAGCTTCTTGGGCTTACGGCTGCATTTATTTTTTGACTAATGATCTGAGAAAGCCAGTCCTTCACTATAGTTTTACCGTTACTTCCCGTTATCGCTATAACTGGGATGTTAAACCTTTTTCGATGGGATTCGGCTAAGCGTTGCAGCGCATATAAAGGACGCTCTACTTCTATAAAGGATGCTGATAAATCAGAAGAAAAGCCTTGGTGAACCACAAAGGCTCTGACTCCTTTTTCAAAGGCGCTTTTTATAAAACTGTGGCCATCATTTCTCGCTGTCTTTAATGCGAAGAATATGGAATGTTCAGGGTTGGTTAATTTTCTGGAATCAAATGTTATATTGGTAATTACTCTTTCTGAGTCTCCTTGAAGAACTCCTGAAACGACAGTTGTTATTTGTCCTAAAGAATAGTTAGTCATCCGTAGACTGAGTGAGTTCTTTTAGCGCCTCTTCCGCTTTTTTTTCAGCATAACGCTCATTCATGATTTTCTGCTGCCATTCAGGGATAATCCCTTCTTTTTCGAATTCTAGAGCTTCTACAAAAGCTTCTCTAGAAAGCGGCACATAACAGTCTTTTTCTCCTAGTTCTACCAGTTTTTCTCCTCCTGTAAACCTGTAAGAATATTGAGCAAGGTTGCCTGTTTTCACGCAGATGGCGTGAACTTTCGTTACATATTCTGCTTGTGCCATAAGCTGAGGCATAGGGCCAAAAGGCCGGCCTTTGAAATCCATATCTAACCCTGCTATTACAACTCTAATCCCAGCGTTAGCTAACTGATTACATACGGAAGGTAATTCTTCATCGAAAAATTGAGCTTCATCTATCCCGATAACCTCTACGTCATTGGCAAGGAGCAAAAGGTTAGAGCTTGAAGGGACAGAAGTACTATGAATGGAATTATAATTATGGCTTACAACCTCATCCTCACTGTAACGAGTATCTATCTGCGGCTTAAAAATCTCGACTTTTTGACGCGCTATCTGTGCACGTTTTAAACGTCTAATTAATTCCTCGGTTTTTCCGGAAAACATAGATCCACAGATGACTTCAATCCATCCACTTCTTTGCTGTTTGCTATTTTTATTTTCTAAAAACATATATTCTAGTACAAAGATAACTAAGACTTCCGGAGTTTTATTCGTTATACTTGTATTCTGCATTTTGAAAAGTAGATTAATATGAAAAAGCTAGTGGCTATGTTACTCATCCTGTCTTTAATGGGGTGTGATAAAAGTGAAGGAGAAGGAGGGAACTCATCCATTTCTGGAAATGTTACAATCCAACAATGGAATAACACATTTACGGTGATGAGCTATGAAGCTGAAGCTGCAGATTATGATGTGTTTATAGTCTATGGAGACGAGATAGGGTATAGTGACAAGACCGAGACAGATTATAATGGAGACTTTAAATTCTCTTTTTTAAGAGAAGGAGATTATACAGTTTACGTCTATTCTAAAGTAGTCTCTGCTTCGGCTATTAATGGTCAGGCGCCAGATGAAGAGGCTGTAACCCAACTAGTCTCACTGGGCAAGAATGATGATTTGGAAATAGAGGACTTCACAGTGCTTAACAACTAAGAAGTTTGACTAGAGTATTCATATTATTGATATTCCTAACAAATAGCTTTGTGTTATCTGCACAAACTAATGATGCCGGAGCTTGGATGAACTTTACATTAGAGAAGGATTTACGAAAAAAATTCACCACAGCAATAGAGCTAGAAACTAGGTTGAACGAGAACTTATCTGAAGCTAGAAGCATATTTTCGGAGGTTTTTCTATCTAGAGAATGGAGTGACGTATTTTCTACAACGATCACCTACAGAGCTAAAGCAAGAAGAAGACTAGAAAATGATTATGAACGGAGAGACCGTTTAGCCCTTGATTTAAAGTATAAAATAAAGTTAGGAGAAGTTGGTGTTCAGTACCGATTTAGAGCTCAGAAACTACTCGGAATTCTAGGGAAAGAGTCAGCTTTATCTTCCTCTTTAGGCACACGTCATAAAATCAAACTGGACTACGACTTAAATAAAAAGTGGGAAGTCTCTTTGGCAGGAGAGGGCTTTTATTCATCAGAAATAGGCGCAGGATTAACGCATACCGATATAAGGCTTAAGATAGGAGTGCAGTATAAGATTAAAAAGCGAAATTATTTCAATTTGGGATATTTGGTTCAGAGAGAGTACAGCTCGAATAATCCATTTACAAATTATAATCTAGCAGTAAGCTATAAGCTTATGATTAAGTAAAATCTGTACTATTCTCTTTTAGCACAAGTTTTATAATTTCCTTCCGTTCTTAAAGTTATAGAATCGATATTTGGGATTGGATTTCGAGATCTCTAATCGATTAAAATTCTAGTTCATCAAAACCATACAACTATATAGTCTTTTAGTAACTGCTCTTTTAGTGCTGATTAGCTCGGGTATGCTGGCCCAAGAGAGTAATTCAGCGTCTTCTAATGAAAGAGAAAAATGGCTGAATTTGACTGGAGACACCATTCGGATAGATACGCTAAGCTTAGTTCCCCGAACATTTCAAGTAGTAAAAGACTCCTCTGCTTCTATTTCTGGTTTTCAAGTAGATGAAATGGCATCGTTATTTACTTGGTCTAACCCAGAAAAAGTGGATTCCATATACGTGAAGTACCGGGTGTTTCCATTTTTATTTAGCCAGATGTACCAGAGAAAAGACAGAGAACTATTGCGCTATGGAACAGATGATTCTGGGTTTAATCCAGGTTACGCCTATACGCCCTCTGTCCTTCCAGAAGGATATAACTCAGGCGGAGGGATTACGAAGAACGGATATATAAGCAGAGGGATTAACGTGGGAAATGCGCAGGATTTGAGCGTGAACTCAGACTTAAATCTTCAGTTGACAGGATATTTAACAGACGATCTACAATTATTAGCCTCTATAAGTGACTCTAATATTCCAATTCAACCTGGAGGAAACTCTCAGACTTTACAGGACTTTGACCAAGTATATATAAATGTGTTTAACGATAGGTTTTCTTTGACTGGAGGAGACTACGTATTGCGAGGCAGACCGTCTAGCTACCTCACTTACTTTAAAAGAGCGCAAGGAGCCAATGTAACAGTCGATTTCGCCCAAAAGAAAGGAGTCAAGCACAAGGTTATGACCAGTGCCGCTGTAAGTAAGGGGAAATATGCTCGAAATATATTTACGGCTATCGAAGGAAATCAAGGGCCTTATAGACTCACCGGAGCAGAAGGAGAAGCGTTCGTGATAGTCTTGGCTGGGACAGAAAGAGTATTTATTGATGGAAAATTGATGAAAAGAGGAGAGGAGTTTGACTATGTGATAGACTATAATTCAGCAGAACTCACATTCACCCCTAATCAGCCGATTACTAAGGACAAACGGATTCAAGTGGAGTTTCAATATTCGGATAAGAATTACGCACGGTCTATTTTTCAGTTTTCAGACCATATAGAAGGAGAAAAATTCAACGCTTATATATCTGCTTATTCAGAGCAGGATGCGAAGAACCAAAGCTTACAGCAGGTCTTAGATGAAGAAGATCGTGGACTTTTAGCGGCAGCGGGAGATGATTTGTTCTCTGCTGTTATCTCCGCCATAGATTCTACGGGCTATTCTCCAGAAGGGGTGCATTATCTTCTTACAGATAGTTTAGGGTATGACAGTGTATTTGTGTTTAGTTCAGATGAAAATTTGGCTAATTACTCTCTCGGATTTAGTTTAGTAGGAGAAGGAAATGGAGATTATGTTCAGGATGGGTTTTCTGCCAATGGGCGAGTGTTTAAATGGGTAGCACCAGATACGATAAATGGATTTTTGGTGAGGAATGGAGATTTCGCTCCTTTTGTACTGTTGGTCTCTCCTAAAAAGCAGCAAGTGGTAGCCGCTGGAATTGAATCTAAACTGACCAAAAGCATGGTGGTTTCTGCAGAAGGTTCCGTGACCAATAATGACTTAAACACGTTTTCCTCTAGAGATGCCGCAGATAATTTAGGGTATTCGGGGCGGGTAGGCCTTGGGATAAATAAAGACTCGGTATTATTTAAGTCTTGGGGCATTACCTCTAACATAGGCGGTGAATGGCTCTCTGAAAATTTTAGAACCATAGAGCGGTTTAGGACTGTAGAGTTTATTAGAGATTGGAATTTATTGGATAATAACTTAATCGGAGAGCAATTTCTGTCTACTGTCTCAGCGGGGATGAAGCATAAGAAGAGGGGAATGCTCAGTCTTATGAATGAGAATATCTTCATAGGAGATGAATATTCAGGGAATAAGTTCGGATTAAACTCAGACCTCAAACTAGGAAGAGTAAAATGGACAAGCACGTCTTCTATTCTCCAAACTTCTGGGGTAATCAGTTCAGATTTCTATAGACATAAAAACAATCTGAGCTACGCTTTTAAACCGTTTAAAGTGGGTTATGAAGATGAGCTAGAAAGGAATGTAAGAGAAGATTCAATAAAAGCGGGGTATCAGTTTTTCGATTATCAGTTTTATGTGAGTAATCCAGATTCCAGTAAAAACAAGAGTAAGCTATTTATTCGCCAGAGGACAGATGATGTATGGGCAAGCGAAGATTTTAGTAGGGCGGCATTAGCCACCCAATACGGAGGAACATACGAATGGTTATCTGAGAAAAACCAATCAGCCAAAATTAATGTGAGTCAGCGGATTTTAGAAATAGAAAATGATTCACTCATTAATCAGGAGCCTGAAAACACGGTTCTGGGAAGGGTTGAGTATCGGTTAAAAGCATTTAAAAACGCTTTTAGAACAGACTTCTTTTATCAGGTTGGCTCTGGGTTAGAACAGCGTAGAGAATACATTTACCTTGAGGTTCCGGCTGGCCAAGGGTCTTATGTCTGGAATGATTACAATGAAGATGAGGTCAGGAATTTGAATGAATTCGAGATAGCGGCATTTGGTTATGAGGCTAATTTTATTAGAACATTTTTACCCTCCAATGAATACCAGCGGGTATTCTCCAATGCCTTTAACATGAACATCGGATTGACCCCATCTAGGGTTTGGAACAAGAAGACAAGAGTGAAAAAACTCTTAAGTAAATTTAGCCATCAGTTCAGTTTTAGTGCTGATAGAAAAACTACGGCATCTGATGAAGCTGAGCGGTATAATCCTTTTTTGAATAACGTAGACCAGGCCAGCCTTCAGGCGTTAAATAGTTCTGTAAGAAACACCCTGTTCTTTAATAAATTGAATACTTCTTTCGGGGCTGATTATACCATTCAATCCAACGCGAATAAGATTCTACTTTCTAATGGCTTAGAGAGTAAAGATGTAGCGTTGCAACGCCTAAATGTGCGCTGGAATTACTCCAAATCTATAGTGTTAAAAGTAGCCGTAACCGACCAAACCAGAAGTTCATCTGCCACCAATGTGACTGGAAGAAATTTCAGCATAAACGCCAAAGAGGTAAGCCCAGAATTGTCATGGCAGCCAAGTAATAAATGGAAATTAAGTGCTACTGGGGATTATTCGAATAAGGTAAACCAGGCCGAAGGAGCAGAGGATACGGCCGAGCTTTTAGACTTCGGGATGAAAGGAAGATATAGTGAACCAGGAAAAGGGTCATTAGAAATCCAGGCGAATATTATCGATGTTTCTTATGAGGGAGTGGTTAATTCTGCTTTGGCATTCGAAATGCTGGAAGGGTTAAATCCGGGCACCAATTATACATGGACCGCTTTTATCCAACAAAACCTGAATAAAAACATCCAACTCTCAGTAATTTATTCGGGCAGAAAATCAGAGGAGAACCCATTTATCCATAGCGGAAGTGTTCAGGTAAGGGCACTGTTTTAGTTTGGGAGATGGCTAGCGGGAAACTCTAAAAAACCCTACTTATCGTTAAAAATCTAACGAAAGTGTGCAGTAGAAAGAGGAGTTGTGTATGTATAAGGATGTTAATGTAGCGTTTGTAACGCTTAAGGGCTAAGAACATGAAGAAAGCAGATATTTTAGTAGCATGTAAAAAAGTGATAGAGAGTAGAATTATGCATACCCAGGAGGCCATAGACTCGGCTAGAGAGAGTGCTAATTCTGAACAAAAATCTACTGCTGGAGACAAGCATGATACGGCTAGAGCCATAGCTCAGTTTGAACAAGAAAAGCTGAGTAAGCAGCTGGCAGAACAACTAAAGCTAAGAGATGCGCTATTCCTGCTTTCAGACCAAGCGGCTTCAGACATAGTGAGAATAGGTTCCCTAGTCGAGTGCTCGAATGGATTGTTTTTTGTAGGTATCGGTCTTGGAAAAATCGAAGTTGG
>DDEI01000102.1:59838-60805 GCA_002336675.1 Flavobacteriales bacterium UBA1958
TTAAAAAAATCAGAGAAAGAACTTTTTACTGTTAACGGTAGAGAGTTTGAGATACTTTCTATTCGCTAATAAAGTCTCTTAAAAGAAGAGTCCTTATTCGAAAAACGCTACTTTTAATCCAAAATAAACAACCAGTAAAAATGGATATCCCAGAAGTACAATTACAATTATTTATTATTCCCATACTAATTTTCTTGATAATTCAGGGATTATTTATGGTCAAGCAGCAGACGGCTGTTATTATAGAAAGGTTTGGTAAGTTTCATAGCATTCGTAAATCTGGTATTCAGATAAAAATCCCCTGGGTAGATAAAATTTCTGCGAAGATGAATCTTAGAATCCAGCAATTGGATGTGATGGTGGAAACGAAGACAAAGGATGATGTGTTCGTTAAAATTAAAGTCTCCGTACAGTTCCAGGTTCTTGCTGATAAGGTTTATGATGCTTACTACGAGCTGGAGAATCCTCATGATCAAATTACCTCTTACATTTTTGATGTGGTAAGAGCTGAGGTACCTAAAATGAAGCTAGACGATGTGTTCGAAAAGAAAGATGATGTGGCTATAGCAGTGAAGCGAGAAATATCCGTGGCTATGGGGAATTATGGGTATGGAATAGTTAAAGCCTTAGTGACGGATATAGACCCTGACCAAGAGGTAAAAAACGCCATGAACAAAATTAACTCAGCAGAAAGACTAAAAGTAGCGGCTCAGTATGAGGGAGATGCAGAACGAATTAGAATCGTAGAAAAAGCAAAGGCTGAGGCAGAAAGCAAACGACTTCAGGGACAAGGGATAGCTGATCAAAGAAGGGAGATAGCGAGAGGTTTAGAAGATAGTGTAGGAGTGCTGAATCAAGCAGGAATTAATTCTCAAGAAGCATCTGCTTTAATAGTAATTACACAGCACTATGATACGCTTCAGTCAATGGGTGACGCAGCGAATTCTAATCTGATTATGCTCCCTAA
>DDEI01000061.1 GCA_002336675.1 Flavobacteriales bacterium UBA1958
TTAGACCCATCTGCTCCTGAATATAGCGCTGTAATGTCGGTATTATTTCCAGCTATCCCGTTTACTAATAAATCAACTGCAGGAAACCCTTTAGTAGGATTAGCTATCAGTGTGTAGTCTTCGTTCATTACGCGTTGCAATACCGTGAAGCTATCAACAGGGAAAGTGTTTACATTAGCCTTTAGCTCATTATCTAGAGCTGGGCCAAAATTAAAAGGGCTGGCTTTCTGCCAGCTCATCCATGCAATTTTGAGAGAGCTTTGAACATTTTCTAAATTGGCTTCAGAGGTGTTCGCTGAAAAGGCCGAAAAGGCTGTGTTCAATTCTGCTAACTGAGTTAAAACTTCTTCATAAGCTGGAAGTATAGTGATATCTCTGATATCTGTTAATCGAGAGTCAGCTGAATTAGTGCAAAAATTAGGAGCTGGATCGGAGTTTTCATCCTCATTACGGCAGCTTGAAAAACAAGCCACCGCAATTAAGAATAAAGATATTTTAAAATTACTACTCATTATAAATTAGCAGATTCAACTAGAGTAATAGCGGTATTATTTACTAGCCATTCCTTAGCAGCATTTAAATCAGCAGTAGTAGTTTCGTAAAAGTTAGCTCCGAGTAGCGCTCTACACTCATCTCTCTGTGCCACAGAAATATTGTATGCATCTGTGCTGTGGACTAGATTTCCTATGAAGGCATATGCTTCAGATAATTCGTGCATTTTTAAAGCTGGATCATCTATGTTAGTAAGTGCAGCGTTTAGGTAGTGAACAGCAGTTCCTGCTATGATTTTATGCCATTCTAACCTGATGTTAGGCATCATCATTTCTATTTGTGATTGGTCACCAGCTGTAATGGCTTCTCTTACTTCGAAAAAGTCACTAAAAATTGAATTAGTTCCTAAAACACCATCTCTAGAGTTACCATATTTTCCATGGAATCTAGCGGCTCCTGAATTAGTTAAGAAGTCTGTTGGAAGACCTAAGTATCCAAAAGCTTCGTCAAATTTGTGTTCGTTTTCTGTGTAATTTTTCCCATCTAGAATTTCGTTTCCATAAGATTCTGAAAGAACTCCAGCTATATATGAATCCATAGCTTGGTAGTAGAAGCAGTCTCCCATTAACCCTTTTTCAATGATTTGTGTATGTTCAAAACCGTTTTCATTAAACAGGTATTGCTTACTTGGATTAGAAGTACTGATTACTACTCCCGCTGTTCCATTAGTTCCGGCTGTAGTGCTTTCAGAGGCTACTTGCATATCATCCATAAGCGCTTCGTAGTCTGCTTGGAAAGTGGCGAATGTTTTACTTTTTAACTGCTTGGAAGCATCATTAGCAGTTACAGAAAAGTATGTACTTCCTGTTCCATTATTATTAGAGAACATTTCTCTTAACTGAGCTGCAGAAACTGCCGCACCAGAATTAGCTGTTTTCATGTAAGAAGTTATCTCACCTAATTGGTTTAAACGTGTCGTTTGACCAGTGAAACTTACAGTAGTTTCGCCATCTCTAGAAAAACAATAATCTCCAAATTCACAAGGGTCGGTTGGTGTTGTGTCATATTCACAAGAATCATCATCCTCTTCTGCATCTGCATCATAATTTGTAGCCAGTTCATCTGTGCAACCTTCCTCTTTTTTACATCCTGTAAGTAGGAGTCCAGTGGATAGAGTTAGAAGGAAAAAGTTTTTAAGTATTTTATTCATTTTTTAAAGTTTTCTGCAGATTAAGCAGGGATTATTTTTATTTAGACTAATTCTTAATTACGCGCAAATGTATTCTTGAAGTTCTTTGATTACAATACCATGAAAGTGGTATTTTTGGTAAATCTCATTATTTGTGAGAATTTTAAACACCTACTTCAATCAGTTCGTTTTCGACTTCTTTTATTACATCTCTCCATTGGTCTAGTTCTGGTATTCCTGGTTTTCTCTTGCCAAAGAATTGAACCATCATATTCCCTTCTTTATTGAAAATCTCTAGAGAAGTTACCGTACCATCTTCAGTAGGTTTTCTTACTATCCAGCTTTCATGAATGGCTGTTTCATTTACATGAAGGTTAAACTTCGGGTCCATTATGTTATACCATTCACCATATTCCAACAGCTTTTTTACAGGGCCAGTGTGTATTTGAATGTTTCCTTGATTTCCCACAAAGCACATGATTTCCGTACCATATTCAGATACCTTTTCTAGGAGTATTCTAATAACTTTGTTATCTACAGGGATTGCGTAATCTCCTTTAGGGGCTAGACGTAATGCCTGAGTTCGGGTTAGTTTATACTTTCCAAGCAAGCCATAGAACTCGTGTGTGTCTTTTAGGTTTCTCCATTCTTGCTGAAAATCATCTGCATTTATTTCGCTATCAGATAATTCTTTGGCTATTTCTTTTTTGGCTAAAATTGTAATTTCTTCATTTTGTACTTCAGCTTTAAATACTTCTGTTATGTTTTTGAATGCTGCCTCATTACTCTTAGGGGTCAAGAAGATTTTGTGCACTGCTTCTCCATCATGGCTAAAGAATTGAAAGCTTTTTCTAGCTGTTTTACCGGAGTATTCTGTAACACTAAAAGCGTGCGCCCAGGTGCTTAAAAACATTCGTTGGTCTATGTCAGCTCCTACGAAAAGACTGACATGTTTACCGAATTTACCGTTTAAATACACTCCTTTTCTCTCATGAACTACGTCATTATTTCTTGTCAATCCCATTACATATCCAAGCTCCTCTATTCTCTCCAGAATCCCTATGAACTTTGGTTTGAGTCTAACTGCTTCGTCTCCTTCGATTGTGGCTAAAAGTTCTACTTCTTTTACGTTCAAAATAGAAGCCGCATTTCTGATTCTGATTTTTGGGTTGATTGATTTTAGTTCATCCCATTGTAGTTTTAAATTGATATAAGCCATTATGTTGTGAGTGTGTTGATTCGTAGCTAGTATTAATCTGTTATTAAATGAATGACCGCTTAATGTTGCTTTACATACGCGTTGCAATAGCTCATCTTTTAGAACATCTTCGGTATGCCTAGATCCTATTGCTTGGCTAGATCCAATATAATATTTTTAGACCCTTTAGAAGATGTTTCTGTGGTCGTAGTAATTATTTCTATTCTTTTAGCATCAATCTTTTTTGTGATTTTAGCATTTAGCTCTCCCTTTTTTCCAAATACCAGAGAAAGTAATTTTTCGGTAATAGCCCCGTTATATTATATGATGCCCTTGTCTTCTGGTTGGCCAAAGGCTCCTACAGATTTTCCTTTACTGGAGCATTGAAGGTCCCAATGAATATAAATAAGATTAAATTAAAAGGGAGAATAATTTTATTCGTAGCTATTAAAGTTTAGGCAGTTATGAGCCATTTTCAAGGTCTTAAAAATTCCGAGTGCATTACTGGTTAGTTCCCTGAGTTCTTTGATTTCTGATTTATTAAAAACAAAATTGATATTCGTAGGCATTTTTAAGATAAAGCATCTGTCATTTTCGCAAATCCCTTCAAAATTTTCGAGGTCTAGTGTATAGACAAATTCACGAAAAGACAAAAAACCACTAGGTTCTAATCTTAGAAGTAAATTTGAGTATTGAATTATAAAATCCTCATTAATTTTGGAATAAGAGATAACTCCATTATAACTACGAAAGAGCTCTGTGGGTTTGTTTTTGCAAGTATTCATTTAATTTAAAGTCTTTGTAGTTCAAAATTCGGGTGCCCTTTTTCACCGTCTAGGTTGTAGAAATCAAGAAATCTTAGTTTGAAGTAAATTCCTTCAGCATCTTTTATTACGTAGTGTTTATCAGTATATGTTAGGTAGCCTTCATTAAAATCAAAGAATTTCCAGTCGTAACCGATGTTATC
>DDEI01000088.1 GCA_002336675.1 Flavobacteriales bacterium UBA1958
ATAATCTAATTTTCCATCATAATCTAATTTTTGAAATATTCCAGAGAAGAGAATAGATGTACCCACATAGAACATTTTTCCACCTTTGGCATATATATCACTTACTTTAGTTGGAAGCAGATCTATAATTTCTTGACTCAAATCATCTTTCTTAATGTAATTTAATTCCCCATCAACGTAATCTATGATTGAAGTCCAATCACCATTTTCATCCCAATATATATGTAATCCCTCTTTCTCGCCGTCTTTATAACTACCCTCAAAGTTTTGAATCCCATTTGAAAACCATTCTTTACATAAACCGTTTTTGTTACCGTTTACATAGGTAGACTCATACTTTTGAATGCCTTCTTTATCCAAAATAGTGATTAAACCGTCTAACTTGCCATCATTAAAATTTAGCTCAGATATTGAATTTCCTGCCCAAATTTTAGACAATCCATCCAATTTACCCTCTTTGAAACTAAACTCAGAATCTTTAAACATTTCCAGGTCTGAATATTTATAGAATAGAGAAATACATTGGAAAAATTCAACCATCCCAGGTTTAGAACTCTCCGTATTTAAAAAAGCCCCGTAAATTGCTAGATAATCGCCAGTTACTGTACCTGTGAATGGGTTTTCACTCTTTTTATAATAAACAAGTCCATTGGACACTTGAACCTTTTTTGCTTTGACAATTTTTTGAGCTAAAACACCGTTCAGACAAAATAAAAAACATGTTAAAAGGAATATTTTTCTAGGTAAACTCATTCGATCAAAAATACAAAACTCTAATTACTCATATAGTTTCATTAATTGTACACCTCTATTACTATTTTAATCTCCTTTAAGGTATTTATAAATTATAATAGATCTATAATAAACAAGGAATTAACTAAGAAATATGATTAGTCTTAAACAAGCAGAATCGTTTAATTTATTTTTCGAAGTGTTTGTTTTTTCCACCCTATTAATGTCTCTTTCACACCAGTAAAGTGAACAAAATAAGACTAAAAGGTAATTTAAATCACAAGTTTTCGGCGTTAAGTTATGCATCTATAAACTAACCTGCGATTAAAAGGATACACGCATTAATCACAAAAAATAACCTTATCTTAAATAAGGCGTGTAGTATAGTCATGACGAATAAAACTAGCCTAACAAAATAGTTCAGCATAGATGAAATGTTCATCAACCAATTCATGATTACCTTATGATGGAAACCATACCATTTCTAATTCCCACCTTTACCCCGTTAAGCTGGTCTGATTTATATACCAATTTGTAAGAATAAATCCCTGCCGGAACATGATAGCTTCCTCTCTGATCATTACCTATCCAGGCCATATCGGGATCTGTAGTAAAAAACACTTGCTCACCCCATCTGTTGAAGATGGCCATAGAATACTCCAATGGATCACAGGTAAGAATCGGTTTAAAGACTTCATTCATCCCATCATTATCTGGGGTGAAAGCCAATGGAATATAAGAAATACAGTCACAGATAATTCCTTCTACTTCTGAAGTCAGATTTTCAGTTTTACATTCATTAAATACGGTTACTTCAAATGCGGTAGGCTCTGAAAAAAGCTGTGTTTCAGCTTCAATTCCTGAGGACCAGTAAAGTGATTCAGCATTCTCAAAGAAAGGTTGGATTTCTATTTCTTCTCCTTCACACAGATAATACACATCAGCTAGCTCAAGCAAAGGATTCAGAATTTTAGCTAGCACAACAATGCCAGCGGAAGTACATCCGGTAAAGGCATCTTCAATTTCTATTGGAAATTCTCCTGGCTCAGTAAAAGTAAATTCATCTGCGATTAATCCATTATGCCAGATGATATTATAGTTTGAATTAGAAGAAACCAAAGTCAACGTGCTATCCTCACAGAATGTATAATCCCCTGGTAAATTTGAAACTGGAAGGACATTAATAAACAATTCAAATTCAAATGAACTTTCGCAGCCATTTAATTCTGCTGTCACATCATGAATACCCCCAATAGAATATTCTGTCGAATTAGTAAAATCGCCATTTGACCAGTTGACCGAATAACTATCGTTTAGACTGATCCCTAGAGTTTCATATGAACAAATGTCATACTGATTTTCTAAATTTATTATAGGATTAGGTGATTCGATAATCGTTATTTCTTCGGAGTTCACACATCCTGTAAATGAATCTTGCGCTATTACTTCATAAACTCCTTCCTCAGAAAGGTAAAATGAACTTGACTCCACTCCTGCAGGAAAAAAGAGGATAGAATTAATTGCCTGAGGTACGATTAACACTGAATCAAATTCGCAGTATTCCGCGATCGCAGGCATATTTATATCCGGAATATTATTTTCCAACAAAGAAAAGACCACGCGCTTAGCGCATACTCCATCTGTTACTTCCACCCAATGATTCCCTATTTCTGAATAAAAACTTGAATTAGTATCACTCACTCCATTGGACCATTCTATATCATATAAAGGATTATAAACCGCAGTAAATTCGGCTTCCTCTCCTGGACATATGCCAATATCATCTACCTCATCGATATTCAACGAAATAACTTCCACCAAAATCGTGTCAGAAAACTGTTCTCCACATTTATCATATTCCACAATGTACTCGGTAGTAACAGAAGGATTTACCATAGGAGTAGCAGAATTTACATCGGTAATATTAGTTGAAGGTGACCACTCTATATTCTCGGCTGTGAGTGAATTAATCTCCAACTGAATCTCTTCACCTTCACAAATTATTTCTGTTTCTAGTGGGTTTAAGTATGAAACTTCAATCAAACAAACGCTATGTTCATTGTCATAAAAACCAGTAGCTCCCGTAAATCCCCAATAAACCTCCGTCTCTCCTAAAAAAACATCATTTACTAGATCAATATTCGCAGACAACCTAAGGTTACAATCCATGTATGCGCTTACCTCTTGGATGACTGGATTCCATACTAACCTTAAAGAAATAGATTGTCCATTTTCGGCGTTAGCTCCTCCTGGGAATATAGCCACCGGGCCAGCTATGTTATTGGACGTATTATGATTAGTATCTCCATTCTGAAGCATGGCTAAGTGATCGGTAGCTATGTCTCCATTAAAATCAAAAGAGTCATTATTAAATGTGTCGAACTCTAAACCAAAGGAAGGACTAATTCCTCCAAACCCTAAAAACTGACCGTTAATACCTAATGCGTCAATCCCTTCCGCCTGCATTCCTAAAAGGCATCCGTCAGCACCTTCTCCATCTGTAGTTCCCAAATTCATCTCTACCTCTAAAGAAAAATACCTAGTTAAGTCGAGCTGCTCAGTATACCAAACAGCACCCGTTTGATATTGTTGATTAGGAGTGATCTGATAACAATCTCCTCCCAAATTAGATGCATCTCCTACTATATTAGCAGTCTGAGCATTGGCGCGTTGCAAGGCAAAACTTACTAAAATTAATATGATGATTCTTAACTTCTTCATTTTCTAGAATGCACAAATCTCGTTTTTAGTTTCTGTTACAAAAGTAAACTTCTTTCAAATTATTAAGCAAGTTATTGAACAAACCCCACAACAAAGATTAAAGCTATTTGAAAAGCTTATTCATATAAATACTTATCAAACAACGAGCGAAAAAAAATTAGACAAAACATTCTTTTTATTTGACTTTTATTTTTCTCTGTAAATGTTACTAATTAGTTAATAAACTAAAAGACAATACCGCTCTAAGAAAAGGTCAGAATTTACCTTTGCAACGCAACAAAACACAACCATGAAATTTTTTATAGACACAGCTAACCTGAACCAAATAAAGGAAGCAGAAGATTTAGGCGTATTAGATGGAGTTACAACGAACCCTTCTCTAATGGCCAAAGAAGGAATAACAGGCAGAGAGAACATATTAAAGCATTACGTAGACATCTGTAATATAGTAGATGGACCAGTAAGCGCAGAGGTAATTTCTACAGATTTTGAGGGAATGGTTCGAGAAGGTGAAGAATTAGCCAAGCTTCACGAAAACATTGTAGTTAAAGTTCCTATGATTAGAGATGGAATTAAAGCTATTAAGTATTTCTCAGGAAAAGGAATAAAGACTAATTGTACTCTTGTATTTAGTGCTGGTCAAGCGCTCTTAGCCGCTAAAGCTGGAGCTTCTATGGTTTCTCCATTTATTGGTAGACTGGATGACATTTCTACTGATGGTTTAGAGTTAATTATGAAAATTAGAGATATTTATGATAATTATGGTTTCGAAACAGAGATTTTAGCTGCTTCTGTTAGACATACGATGCATATTATAAACTGCGCAGAAATAGGAGCAGATATTATGACAGGACCTTTAAGTTCTATCTTAGGATTATTAAAGCACCCTCTTACAGATTCTGGGTTAGCTACTTTCTTAGCCGATTATGCTAAAGGAAATAATTAAGTAACTCTCCGATATTGAAGTATCTTTAAGTCATGCTTTTACAAATACATCCTGTAAATCCGGATCCTAGAAAAGTTAAACAAGTAATAGAATGCTTGAATGATGGAGGCGTTATAGTCTACCCAACAGATACTGTATACAGTTTTGGATGCAGTTTGCAAAAGCATAAAGCTTTTGAACGTATAGCTAGACTGAAGGGAATTAAGCCCGAAAAAGCTCATTTCTCTCTTGTATGCTATGACCTTTCTCATTTAAGCGCGTTTTCCAAAGCTGTAGATAATAGAACATATAAAATGATGCGTAAGGCCTTTCCCGGGCCTTACACATTTATTCTAAACGCCAGTACTAATGTTCCTAAAATATTCAAGGCCAAGAAAAAAACAATAGGCATAAGGATTCCTGACAACAATATCGCTCGCACTCTAGTAAAAGAATTGGGCTCTCCACTTATAGCCAGTTCTGTTCATGATGAAGATGAAATCATAGAATACACGACCGACCCAGAGCTAATTCATGAAAAGTATGAAAAGCGAGTTGATATAGTTATAGACGGTGGCTATGGAAATAACGAAGCATCGACTGTTTACGATTGTACTGGTCAAGACCCCGAACTTATTAGAGAAGGTATAGGGAATATAGATATTTTCTAAGTACTTTCCTCTTAGTTTTCAAACAATGGTCGCCTTACAAAAAAACCCAATAAATCACTATAAATAAGTAAATTAAACTCATTTAAAGCGCTAATTACAAGCATAAAAAAAGGGCTTCCGTGGAGAACCCCTTTCTAATAAACCTGCAAGGAAAATTTGAAACCGACACAGTCATGAAACTGTGCCTACTTAAAAGACGTGCAATGTTTAATGGGGTTGCCTCTTGGAAAATATATTTTTTCTGTGACCGAGAATCTTAGTTTTATTTAGACCTTCGCCGTATGGATAAATCCGAAATTTTAGCCGCGATAAACGCTGGAAATAAAAACACCCTTATGGAAGCCTTAGGAATTGAATTCACAGATGCCTATGAGGGGTATGTAGAAGCAAAAATGCCCGTAGATTACAGAACCTACCAACCCATGGGATTGTTGCACGGAGGAGCTACCGCAGCCTTAGCGGAAACTTTAGGCAGCGTAGGTTCGCACATGCTGATAGATAGAGAAAAAGAAGCCACCGTGGGAATTGAAATAAACGCCAACCATATAAAAGGTGTTAAATCTGGCTGGGTCACAGGAAAAGCTGAAATTCAGCACAAAGGAAGAAAACTGCACGTTTGGAATATAGATGTATATGATGAGCACGAAAATAAAATAGCTGTGTGCCGATTGACAAATATGATTATCCAAAAAAAGTAATTCCACTTGAAAGAACTACTCCTTAAAACATTCTCTTTCCTCTTAGATTTAGGTTTTACAACCGAACTCACAAAAAAAGGAAAAGAGCAGTTTCTCACTTTCTCTAAAGAATATGCTGAACTGCAAGTCTCGTGGACTTCTGAAAAAGAAAAACCATCTATCAATTATTCAGATGATTTACACCTCTTCGGAATCCTTGACTGCGAAAAAGAAATTAGATCCAAACATAAAGACCTTCCTGAAAAACAGCAGGAACTCCTAGCTTGGATTTTTTCGGTGATGCCATTAAAAGAATTTTTAGAACTATTCGCAAAGAAAATAAAATCTACATATGAATGATGAGCCTATTATATTAGATGAATTCGCGGTTATTTATTCCCTACCCAATTCTTATGACTTTTACCTGCACAGCCCTGCTATCGGAGAAGATCTGTTTCATATTACCGATTTTATTGGAAATGATTTTTCTCTTACAGGAAAAACAGAGAAAATAGAACTTGAAGAAATTGACTCTGTAGAACTCCACTTTAAAGAAGAGATGACAGAAACCACCTTTGAGCAATATTCCGATGCTTTTATAGCCGCGTTCGGAAAACTTAGCTCTGGGGAGTTAGAAAAGGTTGTCCTATCCAGAATTAAGAAAATTTCTTTTAACACCAAGGAGATTTTAAATTACCTCTTCTATCTTAAGGCGTCAAATACCAATGCCTTTACCTACCTCATTACATCCCCACAAACAGGCACCTGGGTGGGCGCAACTCCAGAAAAACTCATTCAGGGAACTGCTGGAGCATTTCAAACAATGGCCTTGGCTGGAACACAACCTCACGACGCGCTAAATAAACCTCGCTGGTCATCAAAGGAAATTCAAGAGCACGAAATAGTAGCGAACGAGATAGAGGATGTTATGAAGAAAAAAACTTCTGACTACAGCCGAAAGGAACGTCAAAACCATAAATCTGGCTCGGTCGTTCACCTGAAAACCGAATTTACCTTTGCTACAGGAGATGTAAACGCTTTTATCTCCACGCTTCACCCCACATCGGCTACAGCAGGTAAACCTAAAGATTTAGCGGTGAATCACATCAAAGAATCGGAAAGCCACAAGCGAGAACTTTATACCGGTTACCTCGGTTTTAAACGAGAACAAGAATCACACTACTTCGTGAACCTCAGATGCATGCAGGTGCACAAGGAAACTGCCTCACTTTATTTAGGCGGAGGCATCACGAAAGAATCAATTCTAGAAGAGGAATGGGCAGAAACAGAAGATAAAGCCAAAAGTCTCTTGTCGCCTTTAGAAAAAATGCAGAACTTTACAGGAAATGATTTCGGATAAAAAATCGGTACAGGATTTAGTGCGTATATTCCTTGAAAAGGGAATCACAGACATCGTTTTTTCTCCTGGTTCTAGAAATGCACCTCTGTCTATTTCTTTCTATAACCATCCAGATTTTGAGTGTTATAATATCCCAGATGAACGCTCTGCAGCATTTTTTGCATTGGGCATGGCGCAGCAAATGAATAAACCGGTAGCCATCTGTTGTACTTCTGGCACAGCGGCTTTGAATTATTCTTCCGCGATTTGTGAAGCTTACTACCAGCGCATTCCCTTGGTCGTATTAACTGCTGATAGACCTCAAGAATGGATTAACCAAGGAGCAGGCCAGTCCATACAACAGGGAGGGATTTACAACAATTTTATAAGGGGTAGCTATAATTTAGTGCAGGAAGCAGAGTCGGAAAATGACTTATGGTTCAACACTCGGTTAGTGAACGAGGCCATAGAAAAAACGGCTTACCCCGTTGCTGGCCCAGTTCATTTAAACTTTCCGCTTAAAGAGAATTTATACGGACAAGAAAATGCACAATCTGCGCCTAAGGTAGTGCAAGTGACTAGTCCAGAAAAAAAAATCACCACCAGTCAAATCCAAGAATTACTGGGAGAATGGGAAAAAAGCAAAAAAATAATGCTCCTCACTGGACTGAGTTTACCAGATGAGGAACTGAATAGCGCCATCCAATGTTTTCAAAAAAACACTAGTGCTCTCGTCCTCACCGAATCTACTTCTAACCTTCACTTAAAGGAATCCATTACAGGTATAGACAGACTTTTGGTCACCCTCTCTAAAGAAGAACAAAATGAGTTTATTCCAGATTTACTCATTACCTACGGTACAAATATTATCTCTAAAAAAATCAGACTTCTGTTCAGAGAGAAGAAACCTAACATGCACTGGCACATCGATAATTCAAATGATTTAATGGATACATTTATGTGCCTAACACGCCAGATAATATCCAAGCCAGTAGACTTCTTTAAAGTCTTTAACCAGCATGTCGCCCAGTCAGATTCTGGATATGCCACACGCTGGAATGCCAGAGAAAATAGACTATTAGAACTCACAGAAGAGTTTGGCACAGAGGCTGAGTTGAGTGATTTCTCAGCATTGCAACGCCTGCATAAATCCATTCCTGAACACTACCAAGTGCATACAGGCAATAGTGCATCTGTGCGTTATCTGCAGCTCTATGCGAGAAGAAACTACGACATGTTCAGTAACCGTGGAACTAGCGGAATAGATGGCTGCACTTCTACCGCCATAGGTTCCTGTGAGGCTTCAAAAAAAGACACCCTACTCGTCAGTGGAGATATGGCGTTTTTATATGATACCAATGCCTTTTGGCACCACCATGTACCTGCCAACTTTCGAGTGGTAGTGATCAATAACTCTGGAGGAGGAATTTTTAGGATCATTAAAGGGCCGAAGAAAACTGGAATTGTAGAAAAGCAGTTTGAAGCCAGACATTCAGTNNAGGCTGAGTTGAGTGATTTCTCAGTGTTGCAACGTGTACACAAATCCATTCCTGAGCATTACCAAGTGCATACAGGCAACAGTGCATCTGTGAGGTACCTGCAGCTCTATGCCAGAAAAAACTACGATATGTTCAGTAACCGTGGCACCAGCGGCATCGATGGCTGCACTTCTACTGCAATAGGTTCCTGTGTAGCTTCA
>DDEI01000039.1:0-9481 GCA_002336675.1 Flavobacteriales bacterium UBA1958
CATGAACCATCATCGCATAAAGCTGTTGAATCGTAGTTACAAGCAATAGGCGAAGTACATCCATCAGGTTCGTTACATGAGCCATCATCACATAGAGCTGTTGAATCGTAGTTACAAGCACTAGACGAAGTACAGCCGTCTGGAAGGTTGCATGAACCGTCATCATCGGTAGCTATCGCATCATAATTACAAGCTAATGAATTGGTACACCCCAATACCACATCAGGGAAAGAGATAGATTCGTACTCTATATAACTCTCTCCGTTTTGCGCTCTGTATTGAAGTGCAGCTTGGAAAGTAGTAATTCCATCGGTAGTAAACTGGCCTAAGAGCACCCTTCCACCGTCATCAGGAAAAGAGGAAGGCTCAGAGCCTGGTATTACAAACCATGCGCCTCCCACCACATCATTTATAACAAGTCCTCCTCCTGCTTCGAAAGATGAAAAGTCTGCACCAAGCACATTTAAAGAATTAGGCTGACTTTCTGTTCCGATGGTCACCCAGGAATCATATTCCAAATCAGGAACAAATTGAAAAATTCCTGGATTGATATCTGCACTAGTTGGCCCTCCTTCTTGATTTTGATAAAAAGTTCCAGTTGTAGAAATTATTAAAGGATTTACATCTTGTCCATAGACATTAATTAATTGATCCAGAGGATTCGTGAAATTGGCATAAACTCTATAGGTATCAAAACCAACTATAGCATCATTAGCCACTAATTCGAACGACAAACCATTATATGAAGCAGCTGGATAAGTACAAGAACCATCATCATCTGTAGCGTTTAAATCATAATTATCTGCGTTAGCATCTGTACATCCCGGAAGGGAAAATGGCTGACTTAAAGTTTGATTCAAAGATATATTATCACCATTAGACGCATCTCTCCATTGCAAGTTTAACTGAATATCTAAATCTCCATTTGTAGTAATTTGAGCTAAAAGGACTCTTCCATTAGTCGCGTAAGCCTCTGGAAAGGAACCAGGAAGAACAAACCAAGCACCTCCTACAAGATCATCTATAACCAAGTCTCCTCCCAATTCGAAAGCATCTGTATTGAGACCTAAAGCTAGCAGCCCTTGAGTTGTTGTCATGTCTGTGGCACCTATTGTTAACCAAGAATCGTATTCCAAAGCAGGAACAAATTGAAAAAATTCTGGATTAATATTCGAAGACAATCCTCCACCCTCAGCACTCTGATATATATCACCAGTACTCGAAATAAATAAAGGATTTTCACCTATACCGAAAACTTGGATTAATTGGTCTCCAGCATCATCGAAATCCGCATATATTCTGTAAGTTGTGTAGCCCGGGATTGCGTTTACCGCTTGAACTTCTGAAGAAATTCCGGTTAAGGCGGCATTGGATTGAACTGCTAAAATTAGCATTATAGCTAGTGCGGCTAGCGCGAATTTGAAATTCATTATTTACTGAATTTTGGTGAAGGGGATTAGGTATGTATCTCAAATATACACCAAACAAAAGTTAAATCAAAACCGCCCACAATACTCACAAAGAAGTTATTTTATATCTCTGAATTAGGGCGCATGTGCTAGAGTCATGATTACCCGAATTCGTGTTAGAATTTATTTCACTAAGAATTTCACCCGCCAAAACCTTACCCAATTCCACGCCCCATTGATCAAAGCTAAACACATTCCAAACAATTCCCTGTACAAATATTTTATGCTCATAAGTCGCAATTAATTTACCTAAACTGAACGGGGTAAGCTTATCTAAAACAATAGAATTAGAAGGTCTATTGCCTTCAAAAACTTTAAACACAGAATTTGACGAAGAATCTAACTGCTCTACCTCTGATAGCGTTCTACCCTTCATTAAGGCTTTTGATTGAGCTATGAAATTACTAAACAGCTTGTCTTGATGATCAGAAAGCTTGTTTTGGGGCTCAATTACACCTATGAAATCACATGGAATTAGTTTCGTTCCTTGGTGAATGAGCTGATAAAAGGCGTGCTGACCATTGGTACCTGGCTCTCCCCAAATTATAGGCCCAGTTTGATACGTCACTGGCTTTCCGTTTTTATCCACTGATTTCCCACTACTCTCCATATCACTCTGCTGGAGGTAGGCAGGAAACCTATGTAAATACTGATTATACGGCAACACCGCATGAGAGTCGGCTTTAAAAAAATTATTGTACCACACGCCTAACAGGGCCATAATGACTGGAATATTCTGAGATAATTCAGCAGTTCTAAAGTGCTCATCCATTTCATGAGCTCCTTGAAGAAGTTTCTCGAAGTTTTCATACCCTAAATGAAGGGAAACACTCAGTCCAACCGCACTCCACAATGAGTACCTTCCTCCTACCCAATCCCAAAAAAGAAACTGGTTCTCAGGATTTATTCCGAATTTTTTTACGGCTTCAGCATTAGTGCTAACCGCTACAAAATGGTTCGATATTGCTTTTTCACTCCCTAATTTTTCTAGCAGCCATGATTTAGCGCTAGAAGCATTGGTCATCGTTTCCTGAGTAGTAAAAGTCTTTGAGACTATTATGAACAAAGTAGTTTCAGCATCACACTTCTTGAGAACCTCATCTAAATGGGCCCCATCTACGTTAGATACATAAGATATGTCTGGACCGCATTGATAAGCTTTTAGCGCTTCGCTGACCATAACAGGACCTAAATCACTACCTCCTATTCCAATATTTACTATTCTTTCTATTCTTTTTCCAGTGAACCCTTTAGATTTCCCCGTAATAACGGACTCAGAAAAACTCTTCATCTTCAATAGCTCAGTTTTTATCCCAGGCTTTATAGATTCACCATCTACTTTGGTGTCTTTTTCAGAAAAATCTCTAAGTGCTGTATGAAGAACAGCTCTGTTTTCGGTGATATTAATTTTCTCACCATTAAACATAGCGTGAATAGCCTCACTAACGCCCGTTTCTCCGGCTAAATCACATAATAAATCAAAAGTCTTATCTGTTATGCGATTTTTCGAAAAATCGAACAGCAAACCTTTATGGTCTATAGAAAATTTCTGAAACCTCTTGTCATCCTCTTCAAACATTGAGCTCATATGAAGATCATTCACCTCTTCGTAATGAGTAACTAGCGCTTTCCAACTGGCCAAGTCTATTAAACTGAACTCCTTCAACATGTTTTTCTAATTAGGCGTTTCTATTAATGCAGTTTAAATCTTCAAACGCCTGTTTTAATCGAGTAACGAAAGCATCTTCGCCTTTTCTTAACCAGACTCGTGGATCGTAATATTTTTTGTTTGGCTTCTCAGCTCCCTCTGGATTTCCTATCTGAGTTTTTAAATAGTCAGCTTTTTCCTTCATATAATCTCTAACGCCTGATAAATAAGCCCATTGCATGTCTGTATCTATATTCATCTTTACAGCTCCATACTCTATAGCTTCTCTTATTTGAGTTTGAGGAGAACCACTCCCCCCATGGAATACAAAATTTATAGGGTTTTCAGCCGTATTAAACTTCTCTTGAACATAGGATTGAGAATTTTTCAGAATTATTGGAGTCAACTCTACATTACCTGGCTTATAAACGCCGTGCACATTACCAAAAGCAGCCGCTATGGTGAAGTTTGGACTCACCTTACTTAACTCCTCGTAGGCATAAGCCACTTCCTCTGGCTGTGTGTATAATTTTGAACTATCCACATCAGTATTGTCTACACCATCTTCCTCACCGCCTGTTACGCCTAATTCGATTTCTAAAATCATATCTAAAGGCGCCATCACCTTGAGATACTTCACACAAGTTTCTATATTTTCCTCTAGCGACTCCTCACTCAAATCTAACATATGACTTGTGTATAGAGGTCTCTTATTTTGAGAATGGAATTTTTTACCATGTTCTAATAAACCGTCTACCCAAGGTAAAATTTTCTTAGAACAGTGATCCGTATGTAGGATTACAGGAACTTCATAAGCCTTTGCCATATGATGAATGTGATAAGCCCCGGAAAGACCACCTAGGACCGCTGAGTTTTGTGATTCATTAGATAATCCTTTGCCTGCGAAAAAGGATGCTCCTCCATTCGAATATTGAACAATAACCGGAGAATTTAGCTCTCTAGCTGTTTCTAAAACCGCATTAGCTGAATTAGTCCCGATAACGTTTACCGCAGGAAGCGCATAATTATTATCATTGGCATGTTTTAATAGGTCCATGGCCTCTTGGCCAAATAACACTCCTGGTGTAAATAGTTTACTCATCTTTAGTTGTATAATTTATATTGCGGTGCAAAACTAAACCCTTCCCTTTTTAAACTTATTATGATTTAATTAGTTATAAACTTAATCAAGGTTGTTTTGCTGTCTGAATTTTTCTATTAGCTCTTTTTCTGTTAAATCTAAATCTTTTAATCTAGCTCTAACTTGGCCAATGTGAATACTGTCACCATAATGCTCAAAGTAATGCTCATAGACCTGCTTGGCCTTACTTTTATCGCGTAATTGAAAATCGAAAATAAAACCCAATTGGAAAAGAGCATCATCACTATATGGATGTTCCGTGTAATCATTATAAAAATTATCAAACACTTCTACTGCTTTATCCCAATCTCCTATTGACATAGCTAAGTCTCCAGCTTTAAGAAAATAATCTCCTGCTTCTTCATCTTTTCTAAACTTATTTCTATACTCTGAATATGCGCTAATTAACATAGATACAGTATAGGGATCTTTAGCACCTTTGACAGCATGTATAGATTCTAAACTATCTATTGAACGCACCAATTCTTCTTTTTGAATTACATCAGCTCTTTTTCCCTGATTTTTTTTAGACTCATTACCGCAGCTGCTCATAAAAACAACTAGGAGTGTAAGATATATCATAACTCTCATCTCTATTTTCTTCTGTTCTGTTTAGGAAATTTCATTTTATAATTTGCTTGCACCTCTCCCTTAGAAATGTTGTTTAGCTTGCTTTGCAATAAAGTCTTTCGCTGACTACTTATTTTATCAGTAAACAGCGTACCCTCTATATGATCATATTCGTGCTGAACTACCCTAGCTGAAAAACCTGTTAATTCTTCCTCATAAAGTTCCCAGTTTTCATCAAAATATTCAATTTTAACATTTGGCTTTCTATAAACCTCTTCACGAATATTAGGAATGCTCAAACACCCTTCTTCCATTCCCCATTCTTTTCCAGTTTCTTCATAAATCACTGGGTTTATAAAAACACGGATAAACCCATCACATGAAGCGTCACCCTCCTCTCCTTCTGCGAAAGGGGAAGCGTCCACTATAAACAGTCTGACACTCTTTCCTATTTGAGGGGCAGCCAAACCGACACCATTTGCATTATACATGGTTTTAAACATGTCTTTTATTAACTTCTGAAGGTTTGGGTAACCCTTTTCTATCTCTTCAGCCTTCTTTTTTAAAACTGGATCTCCGTAAGCTACGATCGGTAAAATCATTAGGTATTTCTCTTTGAATATTTTTTTAAGCAAAAATAGGACTTTACCTCAGCGGAATGTGACTTTTTATGCATACAAAAGAACACAAAGACATTATCTTCGCATCAAATTTTTTACATGTCTCGAAAGTTAGATTCAATTCGTGATGCCATAGAGGACATCAAAGCAGGAAAGGTTATCATAGTAGTAGATGATGAGAGCAGAGAAAATGAGGGCGATTTTCTTATAGCGGCTGAAAAAACTACTCCTGAAATAGTTAATTTCATGGCCACCCATGGAAGAGGATTAATCTGCGCACCTCTAATAGAGTCAAAATGTGACGAGCTAGGTTTGGGATTAATGGTAAATGATACTAACGCAGCATTTGAAACCCCTTTTACAGTTTCTGTCGACCTCGTTTCACCAGAGACAACAACAGGTATTTCGGCAGCTGACAGGCACAAAACAATCATGGCACTTGTAGATCCTAAGTTAGACCCTAAAACTTTAGGGAAGCCAGGCCACATATTCCCTCTTAGAGCTAAGTCGGGCGGTGTATTAAGAAGAGCTGGTCATACTGAAGCCGCAATAGATTTTGCTAGATTAGCAGGGTTTAAACCCGCAGGAGTTATTGTTGAAATATGCAACGAAGATGGAAGCATGGCCCGTCTTCCTGATTTATTTAAAATCGCAGACCGATTTAAATTAAAGGTGGTTTCTATTGAAGACTTAATCGCTTACCGACTCGAAAATGAAAGTCTAATAGAAGAGGAATTAACTGTCAACCTGCCTACAATGTACGGTGAATTTAAACTACATGCTTTTCGGCAAACGACAAGTAACACAGAACATCTAGCCTTAGTAAAAGGAGAATGGAAAGATGGAGAAGAAATACTGGTTAGAGTTCACTCGGGAAGTATGATTGGAGATATTTTTGGAAGCGATGTATACGGAAAAGGCCATCAGTTGCATTGCGCCATGAAAGCAATAGAAAAAGAAGGGAAAGGTGTCGTAGTATATATAAACACTCTAAGAAAGGGTAACGGAATGGTAGATGAATTAAAAGCCCTCGGAGATAAAGCAAATTCTGAAAACAGTTCCATCAAAAAACTTAACTCAAAGGATTTCGGAATAGGCGCACAAATATTAAGACATCTAAACATCTCTAAAATGAGATTATTGACCAACAACCCGATCAAAAAAATAGCTGGGATAGAAGGATTCGGGCTAAGTGTAACAGAAACAGTTAAAATAAATTTAGACCTTTAGAAAGAGAACAATTAGAAAATAAAGGAAACAAAAAGCCCTTTAACGTTAGCGTTAAAGGGCTTTAATTTTTTATGCAGCTCGAACTTATTTATTCAGCAGCAGCATCAGAATTAGGTGCTTCATCGACAGAAGCATCTTCTGTAGGAGAGGTTTTCTTCTTATCCCATTTACCATACTTGGTCTTGAACTTGTCAATTCGACCTGCAGTATCCACAAACTGCATTTTACCAGTAAAGAATGGATGACTCTTATAACTGATATCTAATTTTATAACTGGGTATTCATTACCGTCTTCCCAAGTAACAGTTTCACTGGTATTAGCAGTGCTCTTTCCTAAGAAAGCGTACTCATTACTCATATCTTTAAAAACTACTAATCTGTAGTTATCTGGGTGTATTCCTTCTTTCATATTCACAAAATTTGCGTGTGCAAAAATACTACTTTTTATATTCTAAGCAATAGAATAGATGAGTTAAAATATTCATTTAACTTTAAATCTAAATTTAATCTCTTTAATTTTTATTCTGATTCATTCCTAGCTATCAGCATATACTCACACTGCATTTTACGTATTTATCCTATTTTCAACAAAGTCAACAGCGGTTAAAACAAAATTCCATAACCATTTGGCTAGGAGAAGAATTGATGCCGGACCTATTTAAACTTGGTGATAATAAAATTGGTTAGAACTAATCTTTAACTACTCGTTGGAAAATTCTATTGTAATCATTTTGAACTTCAACAATGTATATTCCCCTGCTCCAGTCCGACGTTGATAATTTTAAGTCTCCATTAATTGGCTGCTCATAAACTAACTGGCCAGCTATATTGGATATCTTCAAGACCCCTTCACCTTCAAAGCTAATTGAAAGAACATCAATTACAGGGTTTGGGGAAACAAAAGGACTTACGGATGTACTTAATTCATTGAAACCAGAAGAGCTGCATAAACTTCTTAACTCGTCAAACCAATTATAAGCAGAGGTTAAAGCAGGTATAACACAAGCACCATGGTCGCCTCCTCCCAAACCTACTGCTTCAACATTTGATGCACCATTGGATAGCATTGTTGATTCAGCAGAAATTGCGTTTTGAAAAGTTACTTGCTCATCACCGGTACAATAATACATTTTAATAGGGCGCTGAGGAGTCCAGTCGTGATTGTCGTTTGCAAGCAGATTTGTCCACAAAGGATGTCCAAAAGTGCTCATAGAATTTGAAAAATTAGCCACAACAGTATCAACCATTAAAGTGTCAACATAACCTGAAAGCAAACTATTTAATGAGCCCATTCCAAGAGTAGTATTGTTACCATCAAAATATGGAGGTACAATTGTATCGTATGGAGAATTAAGAATGTCGGAGTATGAAGTGTAAAGATTACCATAAACCATTTGATAAGAGGATAATAAATAAACAAGGTATCCAGGGTTCGAGTATGGGAAAGGAGATAAAATAGTATCTGCCATTGCACCAGACATCTCATATGGCCCTGAACATGGAGCAGAACCCAAAACATTGAATTCTTCTAAAAGATTATTATCCTCGATATACTTATGAGAAGCCATTGCTGCATGACCACCTTGAGAATAACCAGTTAAAAAAAGCTCACCATTATCAACCATCTGTAAGGAATCGGAAATAAATTCTCTAGCAGCCCTTATCATATCTCGAGTTGCCGTTGCTTCAGATTCAGCATGGCAATAAGGGTGCAAACCAGGACTATCTCCCATTCCTATATAATCAGGCATTAAAACAAAATAGCCTCCTGCGCCAAAAACTCTTCCAATAGTTGTCTCATCAACATCATTAGATGGAACATCAATTTTTCTAAGACTTGTACCATGGTGGTATACTAAAATTGGAAAGTCAGTACACGAAGTATTTGAAGGAGCTAAAAATGCACCAGATGCAATAGTTGGCTGACCCAAGGCATCGACAGTATTATATACCATTTTATACATATCAACATCATAACTTAGCGCTAATCCAGTCGCCGCGCCTAATCCTATGGGATTAGTTGTATTAACATAAGTAGCTGAAATTAAATATTGTGCTTGAGCAAAATTAATAAATGAAATAAATAAAAATAAAAATAGACTTTTTCTGAAAAACTTGTTCATATTTAAAATTTTGGACGCTTATTAAAAATCTGTTTGTTTAGAGTTTAAACATAAATAAAAATTCAATTCAACCAAATGCTTTTTAAAACCCAACTTAATAATAGAGACAGCTGATTGAAATAAATCAGTTAAAAGACTTTATGTCCAAATAAAAAACAATAAACCAATCCAGGGGATAGTGTTTTTTTCAAATTATTTCATACCAAAACTAAAACAAATCAATTTATCTGAAATATACTAATACTTTTACCTAATGAAAAATGTCGTTTTAATCCTTCTTCTTATTCCTTGTTTTTCTTCAGCACAAGATATTCAATCAAGCCTTTACACCCCCCTTAATCAAGAGGGAAACTTATCGATATACTTTGGCTGGAATAGAAGCGCTTATTCATTAAGTTCAATTTCGTTTGAAGGTGCAGATTACAATTTCACTTTAAACGATCTTAAAGCTTTAGATAAGCAAACTGAATTTTCTTTCGAAAACTATTTTAGACTTGATAATATTACTATTCCTCAAACTAACATGGGGGTTACATACAACATTAACGACAAGGTAGCGCTAAGTTTAAATGTAGATCACATGAAATATAAAGTTATCAGAAATCAGGCGACAACTATAGACGGGACAATAAATGGGGACTATGATGTTTGGAATGGAAATTATAATAATGAACAGATTA
>DDEI01000039.1:9878-17175 GCA_002336675.1 Flavobacteriales bacterium UBA1958
AGAAATTTGATTGAAAAAAATCAATTTAAAACAATAGCCTTATCTACAGACTTAGGTGGTTCAATCGGCTTTATGCTGCCTAAAACTAATTCAGAGATTTTAGGAAAGGATAGACATGATGAATTTCATCTATCAGGATTCGGTCTTGGAATTCACTCAGGACTAAAGATTCATATAGGAAAACCTCTATTTTTAAGCCTTAATGCCAAAGGAGGATTTATAAACATGCCTAACATTAGAACCACTGCAAACAAACAGGACTCTGCTTCGCAACACTTCTTTTACCTACAAGGAAACTTTTTGTTTGGGTTTACGATAAATACTAAGAACATAAAAAAGCCCTCCAAATAATATGGAAGGCTTTAAATGCTTTTTGAGAAAACCTGTTATCCCTTATAATGCCCTTCTGCTTTTGCTCTTTTTAAAGCTTCGCTCAGTCCAAGTTTATTGATCATTCTCATTCCTTTCGCAGATAATTTTAAGATTATCGGCTCTTCTTGACCCTCCACGTGATACTTCTTTTTAAACAAGTTAGGATAAAACTTTCTCTTCGTTCTATTTTTGGCATGTGAAACATTGTTTCCTACCATCACTTTCTTTCCTGTTACTTGACAAACTCTAGCCATTATCCTCTTTTTAACAAATTTCGGAGCGCAAAGATAGCACTTTTATTACGCAATTTCAAAACCTAGTTAAGTAATTCTTTTCTTAAGATATTTAAAGCCGCATTACTGGTCATAATTATATTTCTTAATCGATGTTTTCCGAAGGTGAAAAGATGACTGGTTACTCCAGATGGAGTAGCTATACCAACCCAAACGGTTCCTACGGGCTTATCTTCCGTTGCCCCTCCTGGACCCGCTATTCCTGAAGCTGAAATACCATAATCTGTATTAAATTTCTCCTTTACTCCTAAAGCCATTTCTTCAACAACTGATTTACTAACTGCTCCATATTTAGCCAAGGATTCTGGAGAGACTCCTACCCAATTCTTTTTAGCATCATAAGAATAAGTCACTACACTTCCATCATAAAACTCAGAGCTTCCTGCCACAGAAGTTATCAAATGGCTAATATATCCTCCAGTACAACTCTCGGCTAAACTCAAGGTTTGGTTCTTTTCCTTTAATAACTCTCCTACAATTTCAGCTAAACTATCAGCGTCAAATCCATACGAAATCTCTCCTATTACAGCTAATGCCTCTGTTATTTTCTGGTCAACTCTTTTCTTTATTATCAACATATCCTCTCCTACTCCAGATACTCTCAGCCTTACCATTCCTGAAGAAGGCAAATACGCCAATCCCAAACCTTCATTTCTTAACTTAGTTTCCCAATCTTCAAGCTGAACAGCTATGGAGCTCTCACCAACACCTATGGTCAAAATTGTTCTATTATAAACTGCTGGAGTTTTAAAAGTATCTTGAATTTTCTCGAACACTTCATCCCTCATTAACCCCTTCATCTCATAGGGAACTCCCGGCATACTCATTAATACTTTTCCGTCATTTTCAAACCACATGCCACTCGCTGTACCTCTGCTGTTTAAAATAGTAGTGCACTTAACTGGAAGCTCCGCTTGCTTTAAGTTGACCTCTAAAGGCTCCCTTCCTATGGAATTAAAGTAAGCCTTGATTCCAGCAGCTACTTCTTCATTAAAATAAAATCCCGAATTGAAGTATCTAGCTAATGTCTTTTTGGTAATATCATCCTGAGTTGGCCCTAATCCTCCAGTCATTAGCACTAAATCAACTCTGGAAAAAGACTCGTTTAAGGCACTTCTTATTTCTTCTTCATCATCAGAAATTGTGACTATTCTGCTAACGCGAACACCTATTTTACCGAGGTTTTCACCTAACCAAGCTGAATTAGAATCTAAAGTTTGCCCTATCAAAATTTCATCTCCTATGGTAATTATCTCTGCTTTCATACTGAATGATTGATGTTTTTACGGCAAAGAACTTGTTTTAAAAGGAGTAAAAAATCAAAAAAATCAAAAAAATTTTAGCACTAATAGGAATTTCGTCACTTTTACTTGGATGTTCCGAAAAAGGATTGCAGAACTTAAACAACCTATTGGCATATATTCAGGAGATTTTAAGTGAATACGGGTCTGTAAAACTAACTAACACCGGGGTTATCTCCGGATTAAAAGAGGCACTAATAGTAATCACTGATAGTGCTTTAGTTTAGCGCACGTGAATCAGATATATTAAAACTCGTATTTGGTTCTTAAAATGAATCACTAAATTGCATAACATAAATAGAAAATTACACCCTTATTATCCTTTTAAACATGATTAAAAATTTACTCATTGGTATTCTTGTTTCATTCACAGCTGGAGCTCTTTTTGCTCAGGAAGCTGTAGATTATAGAACTATAAAAAATCAAGAAAAGTCTATAGACATTACTCCTTATACTGCTGAATATTCAAAACTTAAGATCCCACAAAACAACCTGGCTAAAGATGGTGGTGCTGAAACTATTTTCATAGGAACTTCAGGAAACATTTACACTATTTTACTAGAAGGAAATAATCAAGTGGATTATAATCCAGATTTAAACGCTGTTTCTTTTATTCATAGAAAAGATGATGCTGCTCCACTAAACGGAGTTATGCAGTATGACTACTCTACTGATGGCGGTGCTACATGGGAAGTGAATCAAGGACCGCTCTCTCCTGGATTTGAGGATGGGACTATAACAAATGTCGGAAATGGATTAAGGTATCCGAATGGTGTTCTATGGGCTCCTGAAGGAAGCACAAGTGCTGATGATGCATACATAGTAGGCCATGGTCCTGCACTAAGCGAAGGTATTACTGCATGGGGAAACATATTTGAGGTAAGCTCTAAATTAGATGGAACTAATGTTTCTGAGAATTACGCTAACTACGCTCCTCCATTTATGGGAGAAAATGTAGATTTCCATCCTTATGGCACAACTAATGTTAATGGTAAAATATGGTCATTATCTACTCAGATAAATTCTACTGAGGATGCTGCTAATGACACGATCAATAATCAAGTTCTATATCTAACTAGAGGTACATTTAACGATGAGACTTTTGCTTTTGATTATGAAGTAATGGAGACTTTTACTCCTAATTATGTTAGGATCTTAGATGAAACTGACAACACCCAAAGTAACTTCGTTCAAAATTACAGCTTGACATGGGGACCAGATGGAATGACAGGTTATGTTTATGTCATTGGATCTGAAATTAGCGAGCTTGAGTACACCTCTGTCCCTAAACCTATTGTCTGGAAAACGACAGATGGCGGAGAAACATGGGTTAAGAGAGTAGAATTCGATTTCCAAACTCTTCCAGCTATGCAGGAAAATTTAGCGGATGCTAACGGTGGAGAAGTGGTTAGACCTTTCTTCACTGATACTGACTGTGTAGTGGATAGTGAGGGTGATTTACATTTATTCTCTCATGTACTCAGTGGCTTCACTAATGACCCAGATTCTATAGCATTTATAGCAACTGGCTTAGAAACTCAATTTTTCTACCATGTAAGAACAACGGGCGATACAGAATGGGATGCAGACATCATAAGTGATGTCATTAACTCTGATGCCGCTGAAGACTTCTCATTGGGTGATCAAGCCTTAAGATTTAAACCGCAAGCCACTAGAACTCCCGATGGTGCTAAAGTATTCTTCTCATATCATAAAGCGGTGGGGAATGAAATACTCACTTCTGCTGATATATTTGCTCGAGGTTATGACATCGCTACAGACATTTATGCGGCTGAGAAAAACTTAACTGAAGATACTGATTATGAAGAATTTACTTTTTATCAAACAATGTCTCCTGTGTGTATAGATGGAGGTGAATGCTCCCAGTATGAACTTCCTATAGTGTTCATAGAGCCCGGTAATGATGATTTATCTTCTTGTCAACATGTTTATTTATATGGTGCTGGATTTGACGACATTAACTTTGACCCAAGTTCAGTAGAAGATTTACAAAGTAAATCTGCCATTAAGGTTTATCCAAACCCTTCTGCAGGTCAGTTTACCGTTAATGTGCCAAAGAATGAGACTGGAGTTATTCAAGTTACAGATTTAACAGGAAAAGAGATCCTATCGATATCTACTAGACAAGAAACGTTTACGATTGATTTATCAGATCAACCTTCAGGTAGCTACATAATCAAATTCACTTCAGTGAATTCTGTAATTACTGAATCTGTTATCGTCAGATAGATTTTAAACCACAACATTCAATTAAAGAGGGACCGATGATTTTATCAATCGGTCTCTTTTTTTTCATAATAATTTTTCTGTGCTGAAATCACTGCTCCTACTGGACACAATATAGGAGCCAGAATTACACCTAAAAAAGGAATTAGAATTAGAAATGAAAAAAAAGCTCCATTCCCTAATACTAATGCTTTATTATCCCATATCAATCTGCTTCCTTCAGAAATAGATATGCGTCTTCTCTCATTTAAATAATCAAATGAACTGTACCCGTAATAATACGAACTTACCACAAACATTAAGCTGGCTGAAAGAGGCACGGCTATTAATGCCAAAGGAGTGAACACCGTGCTTAATGCAGATATTACGATTGTAATCAGAAGCAATAGTATCAACTCCAGGAATAAATTTTTCAAAGCAATTCGAACTCCTCTCCAAATATCCAACAGAAAAATTCCCCATTTGAATTCATAAGTATTTCCCAATAATTTCTCTTCGGCTTTTTCACTCACATAAGCCATTAATGGTGCCATAGCTATGAGGATTACGTACTTTTGTAGTTTGAAAAACAAGTAATAACTAAACAAGTATAGAATCCCATAGAGAGCATATTCACCAGCTATTTTTAAGAAGTACAGGAGTTTTTCTGATACCGCCTCGGGAGTGCTATTTGGAGTTGCAAGGCTAAACATTTCTACCAGAGGATCGGCTATTGATCTTACTAAATAACCAGTGAATGAAAATATAGAACCTACTACGAGCATAGAAAACAAAAAAGGAATTAAATAAACCCAAGCTATTCCGCTTTTAACCACCACTCTGTGTGCCTGCAAACAATGTCTTACACCAATAAAAATTTTATTCATGGGCTGAAATTAACCATCTCAGCTATTTTTTTGCTAGAAGACATCACAAAAAATATGAACAAAAAAAACCCCCATTAAGCTAGCTTAACAGGGGAATACACTTTAAATCACCGAAAAATAATATAGTTAGCAGTAGTTGGCTGCTATAATTAAGACGAGTGAACTTCTAAGGGGTTGCCTTAGCCATACAAAAAATAAGGGTTCACATAAAAACTTTAATAATTTGCTGAAAACCTCAAAATCTCAAGACTTAAAAGCTAGAGATTTGAACTATGAGAGTACACTTTATAGCTATCGGAGGAAGCGCCATGCATAACTTAGCCATAGCACTGAAAAGAAAAGGAGTTCAGGTTACAGGAAGTGATGACGAAATATTCCAACCTTCAAAAGGTAGACTAAATAAAGAAGGGATCCTTCCAGACAAAATAGGCTGGGATGAAAACAATATTCATGACCAACTGGATGCTATCATACTCGGAATGCATGCCCGAGAAGACAACAAAGAACTACTTAAAGCTAAAAGTTTAGGAGTAAAGATTTATTCCTATCCAGAGTATATTTTCGAGCAAACAAAAGATAAAAAGAGAATCGTAATAGGTGGAAGCCATGGTAAAACCTCAGTTACTAGCATGATTCTTCACGTACTAAACACCTTAAATATCGAGCATGATTATATGGTAGGAGCCCAATTAGAAGGGTATGATTGCATGGTTAGTTTAACAGACTCTGCTCCAATAGTGATTTTGGAGGGAGATGAATATTTAAGCTCGCCTATAGACAGAAGGCCTAAATTTCACCTTTACAGCCCTAACATAGCTGTAATTACAGGAATAGCATGGGACCATATAAATGTTTTCCCTACTTGGGAGAATTATTTAGAACAATTTGAGGAGTTCGTTAAACTCATAGAACCTGAAGGAGATCTCATTTATTACAAAAATGACCCAGCGCTCACTAAAATGAGCGCACTAAATAAAGACATCTCCATCACCCCCTATCAGGCACCTGCTTATGAGATAAAAAATAATAAAATCCAACTAAACGATGAAGATATTTACATACTTGAAATTATAGGAAAGCATAATGTAGAAAACTTGAAAGCTGCTCAATTAGTCTGCCAAAAACTGGGAATATCAAAACGAGAATTCTACACCGCTGCATCATCTTTTAAGGGTGCTTCAAAAAGATTAGAAAAAATAGCAGAATCAAAGACCTCTATAGTTTATAAAGATTTTGCCCATAGCCCTTCCAAACTAAAAGCGACTACATCTGCTGTTAAAGAACAATTTCCAGACAGAAGACTGATCGCTATTATGGAGCTTCATACATTTAGTTCGTTAAATAAAAAATTCATTGGCCAATATCATGGAGCTATGGAGAAGGCTGATGAAGCTATCGTTTACTTCTCTCCAGAAGTCTTAAAACATAAAAACCTACCTAGTATATCTGCTAACGAAGTCATGGAAGCCTTCGGAGGAAAGAATGTAAGTGTCTTCACTGACTCTGAAGAATTAATCTCTTTTATCACCTCTAAATCCCCAATGAAATCTACTAATTTATTAATAATGACTAGCGGTGATTTAAGCGGAAATAATTTAGATGAATTAGGAAAAAAACTAGTATGAAAAGTGATGTAATTTAATTCGATTTCTACAGAGTTAACCAATGGTAGGGAAGTTTAAAAAGCCAAATAACAAAGGGTATATATAGTTTATATATTACTGCTAATTCTAAATCAAAAAAAAAGCCATCTTGAATTAAAGACAGCCTTTTAACTATTTATAGTATTAAGTTAGCTCATTTTAGCCTGCAAGCCATGGTCCAGAGCATCTAAAAACTCTTCTGTAGTTAACCAATGTTCTTCAGTCATTTTATCCTCATGGATAAGAAGCGCTAAATCCTTCGTCATTTTTCCACTCTCTACGGTATCTATACATACCTGCTCAAGAGTTTCACAGAAACTAATTAATTCTTGATTATCATCTAATTTTCCTCTAAACGCAAGTCCTCTAGTCCAAGCAAAGATACTCGCGATTGGGTTAGTAGATGTTTTCTTTCCCGCTTGGTGCTGTCGATAATGACGTGTAACAGTTCCATGAGCTGCTTCTGCTTCCATTACATCTCCTTCTGGCGTTACCAATGTAGAAGTCATTAGTCCTAAAGAACCGAACCCTTGTGCTACAGTGTCAGACTGAACATCACCATCATAATTCTTACA
>DDEI01000080.1 GCA_002336675.1 Flavobacteriales bacterium UBA1958
GCTCTTTTACGATATTTCTTTTTCAGTGCACTCTTATATTCGTCAAAGGACTTCCAGTTTATATCGAGACAGAAAGATTCCTCTGTAGGGACATATATCCATGGGCGTTGAAAAAATCTTTTTTCTCCGCTCTTAAGGAGTATGTATTGCTGCTTAATCCCCTTTTTCTTTGTGATAGCGATTCCGGATTTAAGGAGAAATTCCGTTTTTTCTACTTCACTGTACAAGGTGTTAAATTTAAACCCTAACGCACCATCTAAGATTTTATCTCCACATAACAAAAGGCGAATATTTCTCATTCCTGCTACGAATTTTATAGAAGAAATCAAATTTTTCACAAAACTAGAAACATCGAGAGAATTTTCTTGAAAAGTGAAAGTTACTTCTTCGAATAGGGCAACACCAGCTATCTTAGAATCTTTTCTGAAAATCACTGACCACAGTTTAGTGCCGAATCCTTTTCTGTGTTCTATGTTCTCTAACCCCAATACGGGGTGATTATCTCCCACGAAATCAGACCATTCAGATTTTTCTTTCTCTGAATTTAACGTTGTTATTTTAAATTGAAGGTTTGCCATGTTGGTTGTGTCAAAAATAGTGACCTTCCAATCACGGAAATCTGTTACTTTGTAAATAAATTATAAAAAATTGGAAGGCAGAATTGTATTTATCGATGGGTATTGTGTGCTTTGTAATAAGCTGGCCAATTATATCCTCAAAAAGAATGGAGATAAGTCCATTTCTGTGGCCTCTCTTCAAGGTAAAACAGCAGAGAAAATTCTACCTAAAGGGAAATTAGAGTCATTGGACAGTGTTCTTTATTGGAGAAATGAGATGTTATATGATAAAAGCTCTGCCGCACTTCATGTGATCTCAGATTTAGGAGGATGGAGGAGTTTGCTGAAAATTCTTTTTGTTTTCCCGAAATTTTTTAGAGATTACGCATATGATAAAATTGCTAAGCGCAGGTATGAGTGGTTCGGGAAAAACAATTCCTGTGAGCTGCCACATGAATCTACTAAAACCAGAGTTTTAGACTAATGATTCGACCCGCTCTTACTTCTGATTTACCTCAGCTTCTAGAAATTTTGAATGCTGCTATTCTTAACTCGACAGCCCTATATGAATACGAGACTTGGAGTCTAGAGAAAATGTCTGTTTGGCATGAATCCAGAATATCGGAAGGTTTTCCAGTAATCGTTTTTGAGGAAGAAAATAAAGCGGCAGGATATGCCACTTTTGGTTCATTTAGAAAAAGAGTAGCCTACAGATTCACTGTCGAACATTCCGTATATATCCACGAAAATCACAGAGCTCAAGGCATGGGAAAGGAATTGTTGACTGAACTCATTAGTCTGGCCATATCTCATGGAGCAAGGTCAATGATAGGTTTGGTGGATGCGACAAATACAAGAAGTATTACTTTTCATAAACAGCAAGGGTTTCATCAAGCGGGACTATTAAGAGAGGTAGGGTACAAATTTGACAAATGGTTGGATGTAGCTTTATTGCAACGCATGCTGTGACTTTAAATTTTCGATAATCAAAACTAGCTTCGCTGTAGCATTTTCTATGTCAGCATCTACTCTTTGTTTTTATCGAAATTTAGAATTGGATTCTTTCAGATAAAGTATGTGTTGGTTCATTCAGGAATTATTTCACTGATATCAGATTTTTTAGCTGGCTAGCGTTGTTTGCCGGCTTTCCCTTTTCGGCGGAAATTAGAGTGTTAATGACAAAGAGATAAATGTTTTTCAGCTAGTTGAAGCTCTAACCGCATTAATATCAAATATTAAATCAGGATTCTCTTCGAAGGCAGTCCCAATGACGATTAGGTTGGCACCAGCAGCATAAGCCGCATCGGCTTGTTCAGGAGTTTTAATTCCGCCACCTACTATTAAAGGAGCCGAAACAGACCGGCGTACCGCAGAAATCATTTCTGGAGAAACTGGTTTAGCAGCTCCTGATCCGCCATCTAGGTAAAACATTTTTTGTCCCAGCATTTCAGCAGCCAGAGCCGTGGAAGCGGCTATTTCAGGCTTGTCATAAGGTAGTGGTTGCGTTCCAGATATGTAAGAAGCAGTAGTGCTTTTACCACAGTCTACTAGCATGTATCCAGTAGAAATAGTCTCCAGTCCATACTGCTTAATTAATGGAGCAGCTATCACATGCTGTCCTATAAGAAGCTCCGCATTCCTTCCAGAAATTAGAGAAAGAAATAAAACAGCATCAGCACCTTTTCTCAGCTGAACCGGGCTTCCTGGAAATAAGACACTAGGAATAGAACTGAGCGCTTTAATATCCTTGAAGCACGCGTTCAGGTGGTCTTCAGTCATCAAGCTTCCTCCCACTAAAAACAGGTTTACACCACATTGAGCAGCCATAGATATAATCTGCTTTCTCCTTTTTGGATCAGCCAGTTTATCAGGGTCTAACAGAACCGCCAAGCCTTGCTTTTTAGCTGACTGAATAGATGTTATGTGGTTATAAACGTTCACAGAAGCAAATGTACAAGATTAGGACGGTTTAGTGCTGAAAAGTTATTTGAACCACAGATTATTGTCCTTAATGAAAATGGCAGTCGAATTATTTAATATCACATGCCCCTTGTTCAATAGATGTAAAGTTGCCAATGATTTATTAGAAAGTCTTTCCATGAATCTCTGTGCTAAGCTATGATGAATCACTCTATCGTGTTCTCCAAATATGAACGTAATGGAGATTTCGTGCTTTTCTAATCCACGTTGCAATGCGTTTAAGTCAGGAAGAAAATGCCTGTACACTCGATGCGCATCATACACCTGTTCCCTTCTCGTTTTGTCACCCACATGATAATGCACGAATTTATTTAAGCGAAGAGGGAGTAATTTATAATTAGTGAGCCTATCTGCAAAGTTTAAAAAAGCCTGAGGCTTTCTAATCACTCCTCTGTATGTCCATCTGCCCAGAGCGGAGAGGCTGAGAAACTCATAGAATCTATTCCTTTTAAAACCATCAGGAGAAAACAGCAGCAGATATTTCACCTTTTCGGGAAAAAGGTTTACCGTTTCCAGTAGCACCTTTCCTCCTAGGCTGTATGCCATCATAGAAAATTTTTCATGCCCTAAATGAGTTAAAAATTCCATTAGCATACCTTTCCATTCAGTCTTAGAAAGCCCATTAAAATTCTTAGGCTTACTATTCCCATGGGAAAACAAATCCACTGAAACCAGTTTTTGATGAGGTTCCAACAAAGAATGAAAATCCTCAAAAGCAAAACGATCCATCCCAAACCCATGAAAAGCAAGAATCAAATTTTCACCAGAACCTATTTGAGCATAGCTCATGGTGTAATCATTATATGAGAATAATTGGTTTTTCACCTCGGCAAAGGTACTGGTCGTTTTGATTCGAAATTTGAAATTATTTAGTCCGTTGGTTATTAGTTTTATGAGTAAATGTTCTTTGATCTATTGCCAGTTTATTCCGCAAAAGAACAGACATTTTGTAAGCAGAAAACCACGTGAAACAATTGGTAGAAGATGAGAAGAGCTTTTTGGTCAAGATAGTCTTGGAGTAATTTGAAAGTCAATAATTTAGAGTTGGCTTATTATTGAGTCTTATCTCTTAAATCTTAAGTGTTGAATCTTCTGTCTAACGCCCAGAATCTAAAATATAATCCTATGATAAATAATTTCAAATTTCAATTCTCGAATATCAAATTAATAAATAGCTTTGCAATGCAAAAAAATTAGAAGCACATGAAATACGATGTAATAGTTTTAGGTACGGGCCCTGGTGGATATGTAACTGCGATTAGAGCTTCGCAGCTAGGTTTAAAAGTAGCTGTGGTAGAGAAAGAATCACTCGGTGGAGTTTGTCTTAATTGGGGATGTATACCTACCAAGGCACTTTTGAAAAGTGCCAATGTGTTTGATTATATCAATCACGCTGCTGATTATGGAATAGAGGTGAAAGAAGCTAAGCATGATTTCGGTGCGGTGGTAAAGAGAAGTAGAGGAGTAGCTGAAGGAATGAGTGGTGGAGTGAAATTCCTCATGAAAAAGAATAAGATAGACGTGATTATGGGAACTGGAAAAATAGCTCCAGGAAAAAAAATCATGGTTACCGATGATAAAGAAAAGACTACAGAGTATTCTGCAGACCACATAATTATAGCCACAGGTGCTCGGTCTAGAGTACTTCCTAACCTTCCGCAGGATGGTAAGAAAATCATGGGGTATAGAGAAGCGATGACGCTTCCAAAGCAGCCTAAGAAAATGGTAGTTGTAGGTTCAGGTGCGATAGGTGTAGAGTTCGCTTATTTCTATAACGCCATGGGAACTGAGGTAACGGTGGTGGAATACATGGACAGAATAGTTCCCGTAGAAGATGTTGACGTAAGTAAGCAGTTAGAAAAAAGCTTCAAGAAAGCTGGAGTGAATATTATGACTAGCTCAGAGGTAACGTCAGTAGATACTTCAGGCGCTGGATGTATGGTTACTATAAAAACTAAGAAAGGAGAAGAGAAGATAGAGGCAGATGTTGTTCTTTCGGCTGTAGGTGTGATTTCTAATGTAGAAAATATAGGTCTTGAAGACGTGGGAATAATCGTGGAGAAAGGGAAGATTCAGGTAAATGATTTTTACCAAACGAATATGCCTGGATATTATGCTATAGGAGACTGCGTTCCTGGTCAATCCTTAGCTCACGTTGCTTCAGCAGAAGGTATCACTTGTGTGGAAAAAATAGCAGGTCAAAGCCCAGAGGCGATTAACTACAATAACATCCCAGGATGTACTTATTGTATGCCAGAAGTAGCGTCTGTTGGATATACAGAGCAGGCTGCTAAAGATGCAGGTTATGAAGTGAAAATTGGTAAATTTCCATTCTCAGCTTCTGGTAAAGCATCAGCATCAGGTCATAAAGAAGGATTTGTTAAGTTAGTATTCGATGCTAAATATGGTGAACTTTTAGGAGGTCACATGATAGGAGCTAACGTAACTGAACTGATAGCTGAAATAGTGGCCATGAGAAAATTAGAAACGACAGGACACGAAATCATCAAAACCATTCACCCGCACCCTACATTGAGTGAGGCTATAATGGAAGCTGCGGCAGTGGCCTATGATGAGGTTATTCATTTGTAAATCGAAGCTTCATAAAGCTAGTGTTTGATTAGGGATTTCACCTCAGCACATGGCACTGCGTAAAGGTAAGGTCGGTTTAGTTCTCTCCTATTTCTACACTCTTTTCTCAACACTTATTGAACATGGTTATCGGTAAATTGAGAAACCAAGATTCATGAGTCATGAAAACCCTTTTCTTGTAGAAAAAGAATTAGTTTCCTTGTTATTATTCCTTTTGGAAGAGCTTTCAAGGGAAAGGCAACGTCAGATTAATTTGGTTTTTATGCGAGGAATTGCTGTTATGCTAGGGAGCAGTTATAAAGAGAAAACAAGAATTGTATTCAGCAATGATGCAGTCTCAAAAATGTTTGAGACTGATTTTTGACGAGTCACACCAAAACACATTGTAATAATAGATGGCACAGTAACTCTATTTAATAGGGTATAATATTTGCAGCTTAAGTAGTTCTGAATACAAATATTAATAATGAAACTATTTAATTTTTTTAAGTGGTTTTTTTATGCCGTATAATAAGAGCAGCGCTGCCGAGTATTAGAGTCAAGTCAATTCTGCTAAAGCGCAAAGTTCTTTAAGCTTATCCACGGCTCTATCGATTTCTTTCTTTTTAGTAAATCTAGAGAATGAGAATCTTAAACTTGTTCTGCCTTCTTTGATTGCATTTATACCCTCTAGTACATGCGATCCTTTTGCAGCTCCTGATGAACATGCACTTCCGCCAGAACATGCGATTCCTTCTAAGTCAAGGAGAAAGAGCATCATGCCCGCATTCTCGCACGGAGGAAGGGTTAAGTTAAGAACGGTGTAAAGACTGTCTTTGCTGATAGAGTCACCATTGAATTCTGTTCCGTGAATTTCTGAAAAGCATCGATGAGCCATGTGTTGTTTTAGCTCACTTACATGGCTCTGGTGTTTCTCTAAATCCCTACTAGCTATTTCGAGCGCTTTAGATAATCCGACTATCCCATAAATATTCTCAGTTCCTCCTCTTAGCTGTCGCTCCTGTCCGCCACCTATTATTAGCGGTTTTATTTTCAGATCTTTATTTACATAGAGAAATCCTATTCCTTTAGGTCCGTGCAGTTTATGAGCAGCGCAAGTGATAAAGTCTATTGGAAACTCTTGCATATCAAACTTGTAGTGCCCTATAGTTTGCACAGTATCAGAGTGAAACAATGCATTATTCGCTTTGCAAAGCGTAATGACCTCTTCCAACGGAAGAAGATTAGCTATTTCATTATTTCCATGCATAAGACTCACCAGAGCTTTTCCCTCTCCATTAGAGAGAAGAGCGGAAAGATGTGCTAAATCCACATGGCCATTTTCTAATAAATTTACATGAATGACTTTCGCTAATCCAAGGGCCTCCATAGTATCAGCTGTTTTGATAACTGCACTATGCTCTATAGATGTAGTGATAATCCGGGTGCAGCCTAAATCCTTTACTGCGGAACAAATAGCTAAATTATCAGCTTCAGTTCCGCCTGAGGTAAAACATATTTCAGCTGGAGAGCAGTTTAGTAATTCAGCTATTCTTCTCCTGGCCTGTTCTATAGCAGTCTTCGTTTTTCTGCCAAATGAATGGCTTGAACTAGGGTTTCCAAAATGAGTTTCCATGTAAGGAGTCATAGCTTGGATAACTTCAGGGTCCATAGGAGTAGTAGCTGCGTTATCTAAATAAATTGGCTTCATGCGCGTCACTTTTATTCTTGCCTAGAAAAACTAGACCATTTCATCCATTAATTTCTTAGCTAGAGTTTCAGCTTCAGCAGGAGTTTTCCCCTCAGCATAAACTCTAACAATAGGTTCTGTATTTGATTTTCTCAAATGAACCCAACCTTCTTCGAAGTCTATTTTCACACCATCTATAGTGGTTAAACGTTCTGCGGTGTACTTTTTTTGAATCTCAAAAAGCGTCCTATCAACGTCTAATTTAGGTGATAAATTCACTTTAGATTTTATCATTGAGTATTGCGGATAAGAATCCCGAAGTTCGGTCATTTTTATCTTTTTCTCAGCATAAAGTGAAAGGAATAAAGCGACACCTACAAGTGAGTCTCTACCGTAATGAAGCTCAGGATAAATTACACCCCCATTCCCTTCGCCTCCTATGACAGCGTTGGTCTCCTTCATCGCATTTACTACGTTTACTTCTCCTACAGCAGAAGCGGTATATACCTGACCATATTTATGAGTAACATCTGCCAGCGCCCGGGTGCTTGATAAGTTGCTCACCGTATTTCCAGGGTTTTTGCTTAAAACATAGTCGGCCACAGAGACAAGTGTATATTCCTCGCCAAACATACTTCCGTCTTCACAGACCATAGCTAATCTGTCAACATCAGGATCAACTACCACTCCCATGTCACATCTCTTTTCTCGAACTACCTTTGAGATTTCTGTCAAATGTTCCTTTAAAGGTTCTGGATTATGCGGAAAGTCTCCGCTTGGAGTGCAGTAAATTTTTTCTATTTGTTGAATTCCTAACGCCTCTAGCATAGCAGGAATAGCTATCCCCCCTGTAGAATTTACGCCGTCTACAGCCACTTTTAAATTGGCCGCTTTAATGAGCTCTACATTTACCAAATCTAG
>DDEI01000093.1:0-12983 GCA_002336675.1 Flavobacteriales bacterium UBA1958
GCAGAACCATTTACCGATAAAAAATAAACCCCTAAATGCAAGCTTGAAATATCTACAGAAGCTTGGCCCACTCCCCTCGCATTAGAGATAGATTCTTTCAATACAGACCTTCCAAGCGGAGATATTATTTCATAATTCACCACGGGTGCACTTCCTTTAATGTGAATCAAGTTCTCAGCTGGATTTGGATAAAGAAGAAGCGCCACGCTTTCTTCTTCCAAAACTAAATTGGGATCAGAGCTTACGGTGTGATACATCACTGTTCCTAAAGAAGAATCTTCATAAACGACATGAAATACATTTCCTATAGCCATTACATCAGGTTGTTTCTGGTTCCCTGTAGAATCATTTAAAACATGTGACTGCTGGCCTAGCTCAGAACCATTCTGAGCTAAAGCGAATCCTATATTCTGGCTAAACTGAAGAGACTCCTGAAAAACCACCATAATTTCTCCTTGAGAATTAGAAGCTATTCGAGCTGAATTCTGTCCAATAGCTCCTTCATTCGATAGCAGTATAGATTCAGCTGAGGAAACTACACCGCTAGCAGTATCTAATAATGTAAAGTAGACATCCTCGTCAAAATCATCTGCACCAGTAAAAAACACTGTAGCTAGCTCACCCTCAGTTACAGTAAAGTCAGGTCCGTTGGCTGGACATCCATTTAAGATCCAATCAGAATCGTCTACGTCATAAATATCTTCGAATGAAGCGCCTAAATCAGTAGATTTCACTAGCCAACAATCGCGTAGGTTGTCAGAGTTATTTCTAAAACCCACGTATATCTCATTATCCAAACCTATTTCTATATTTCCATTACAGCATTCACACACCTCATCTGAAAGAACACTCTCACTTACTATAACCTCACCTGTAAAACTCACTCCTTGGCTAGTAGACTTCACAAGCCCATAGTGCGCATCTTCTTCAGCAGAATTCGTATTTACATAAGCTACATACACATTCCCTGAGGCATCTACCGCTATGTTAGGAATAGTAGAAAACCGACCTATTGGCGGAGTAAAAGCTGCCACAGGCTCATCCCAGCTGCTGCCACCATCTGCCGAATGAACACAGTAAATGGCACTTCCGTATACTTCAAAAGTGATATAAATATGGTTTCCGAAAGAAGCTATTCCAGGACCTAAGTTTCCCGACCATAAGTTTGGCTCTGCATTTCCTGTAGGCACTGGAGTAGGAGCAGTAAACGCCCCATCACTTAAAGTAGAAACAAACATCGCCTGCTCACTTCCAGTTCTAGACCAGAACACCATGACTTCATCATTATTCTCTCCATAACTAATCACCTTAGGTGAACGAAATCCATAATCCTCACTTTCCATCGTGACAGAAATAGCTGGAGAAATAACAAACTGACTTAATGAGCATAAGCTCATTATGAGTAGGAAGAATAAAGTGGATAGTGTTTTCATTATTTGCGTATAATATTAAACTAAGTTAAACCTATTAACCATGGGGCTTTAGTTTCAGGAGACCATCTTCCTTAATACTCTCCTGTAGAGCGAATTAAAAAACACAAGTCATGACTTGAGTCTTTAACACTTTAGTTATGGCCTGTTATAAAATCAGTGTATTGAATTTAATGAAAATACCGATATTTGCACCGCGAATGCTTCATTACACCAAACATATCTGCCGAGAAGACGCCCAGTGGGTTACCTTTATTCATGGAGCTGGAGGGAGTAGTTCCATTTGGTTCAAACAAATAAGAGCTTTTCAAAAGCACTTCAATGTGCTGCTCGTAGACCTTAGAGGTCATGGTAAATCTAAAAAACCTATTTACGAAAAACTGAAGCAATACTCTTTCGATGTCATAGGAGATGAAGTGATAGATGTGCTGGACCATCTAAACATTAATAAAACACATTTTGTGAGCATTTCACTGGGAACGATTATCACTAGAGAACTAAGCGAACGCTATCCTAAGAGAGTGAGCAGCATGATTATGGGCGGAGCCGTAATGAAACTAAACTTTAGAGGTCAGTTACTCATGAGAGTAGGATCAGCACTAAAATCTGTTCTTCCTTACCTAATTCTTTACAGATTTTTCGCGCTAATAATTATGCCTAGAAAGAAGCATAGAGAATCCAGAAATCTTTTTATCGGAGAGGCTAAGAAACTATACCAAAAAGAGTTTAAGCGCTGGTTTACGCTCATAGCTGAAGTGAATCCCCTACTGAGCTTATTTAGAATTAAAGACGCAGGAGTTCCTACGCTTTACATCATGGGAAGTGAAGATCACATGTTTTTACCTTCTATCACTAAACTGGTGAAAGGGCATGAGAATTCTACTCTATTTGTAATTCCCGAATGCGGTCACGTAGTAAATGTAGAACAGCCTCATATTTTCAATGGGGAATCTACTCGTTTCCTACTTTCTATAAAATAAAAAGACCCTCACTTGGTAGTGAAGGTCTTTGGTATCTATAGAGCGTTGCAACGCTGTTTAGAACATCTTCTTTTTTCCTCCTCCAGAACGATTAGCGCCAGAACCACTTGAATTTCTGTTTCCACCACCGCCTGATCCTTGTTTCTGTTTCTTTCTAAAGTCAGAGTTAGACTTTCCACCTCCGCTACCTTGGCTTCTGTTTCCACCTCCACCTCTAGGGTTTCTTCCTTGATTTCCTCTTCCTCCAGGCTTACTTGCGTCTGGCGGAGTATCATCTTTAGGTTCGTAACCTTCTACTACAGATTTCTTAATCGATAGTTGGATTAAGCGCTCTATACTTTTAAGGTAAGTTAATTCTGTAATATCTACCAAAGAAATAGCTTCACCGCTAGCTCCTGCTCTTCCTGTTCTTCCTATTCTATGTACATAATCTTCGGGCACATTGGGCAGCTCAAAGTTTACTACATGAGGCAATAACGGAATATCCAACCCTCTAGCAGCTATATCTGTAGCTACAAGTACTCGAATAGCCCCATCTTTAAACCCTTTAAGTGCCTTAGTCCTAGCTCCTTGCGTTTTATTTCCGTGAATAGCAGCAGAAGTAATTCCACTTTTTGTCAACTTCTCACTTAATCTATTTGCTCTGTGCTTGGTTCTCGTAAAAATCAAGACTTGATCCCAATTTCCCTCAGATATAAGTTTTATTGTAAAATCTATCTTTCTCTTTTGATCTACTCTATATACTTTTTGAGAGACTAAATCTACTGTAGAGTTTTCTGGAGTAGCTTCTACTTGAACAGGATCATTTAGAATCCCATGTGCTAATCGCTTGATCTCTCCTGAGAATGTAGCCGAAAACATTAGGTTCTGACGTCTAGCAGGTAATAATTTCATTACACGCTCTATGTCTCTTAAGAACCCCATATCTAGCATTCTATCTGCCTCATCCAGCACGAAGAACTCTACATCTCTAAGGTTTATATGCCCTTGAGTACATAGATCTAACAGTCTTCCTGGAGTAGCTACCAAAATATCTATTCCCTGCTGTATCGTTCTTACCTGTGGATTTTGGTTCACTCCACCGAAAATTACTGTAGAGCGTATATGCATAAACTCACTGTATTCCCTGATGTTTTCCTGAACCTGAGCGGCTAACTCCCTAGTAGGTGTTAGCACTAAAGCTCTTATCTTACGTTTTCCTTGGTGTTCTCCTTTTTTTCCTAAAAGCTGCAGCATAGGAAGTGTAAAACCAGCGGTTTTTCCTGTTCCTGTTTGTGCAGATGCTAAAACATCTTTTCCTTTAAGTACTTCTGGTATAGCCTTTTCCTGAATAGGTGACGGCTGTGTGTATCCTTTTTTGTCGATAGCTTTCAGCAAGGCCTCAGATAAGCCCAAATCTTTAAAATTCATATATTATTATTGTGAAACGACAAGTAATAATTATATGCCCCTTCTTTATTATGTGACAAAGGTACGCTAATAATCATGCCTGCTTTTTAATCTACTGTCCTCTTCGCACAATTGAGTGTTTAGTTCTTCTTGATTAATTATAAATGGTGAATGATAAATTATGAATGTGGAATTCTAATATTAGGTGTTTGAGAATCGAAGTTGATCTTTCTTAGAGTTAATTTCCTAAAAGAAATTAGCTCTTGAATTAACAACACCCTGAACCCGGGGCACAACCACCTGAGCTCTGAACTTCTGAGAGTTTTACTCTCGGCTTTTCTTCTGGGATTCCACAGTTGTCTTTGGCCAAACAATCTGTTTCTTTCATCGTTAACTGGAAGGTTCCGTCAGAATAATCTAACCCATATTTCCCTATAGTCTCTCCTTGATATTCTACTTCTATGACAGAATCAGACAGACCCAACTTGGACTCTGAGAGGTTTATAATGTCTAGTAATCTTTCTGGGTGGAGCCTGTGGTCATAATCATTGGCATTCCAAAGCTGAAAACTCACTACTTCTTCTTTCCTCTCTACTCCACCGCAATCTATAAAATGCTTACTCACCTTCCCTACCTCCGTTACATGGAAATGAGAAGGAACTAATTCTCCGTTTGGCAATTTAAACTCTAATCTGCTGGTGTGTTTTAACAGCGTTTTCACTTCAGATAATATCATAACCCAAAGATACCTATTTCTTTTACTCTACTGAGTTTCCCAAGCCCAATAAATAGCTTTTCAAACCAAATGACAAACCCTACTTCTCATACTTCATGAGATACAAATCATAGCCTCCTGCCCAGTAGTCTTTCTCCACTTTTTCTAATGCGAATCCTTGTTTTTCGTAAAACCGATAAACCAACTGTGATGTTCTCACTACTATGGTTTGAACACTGCTTTGAGAAAAAGCATGATCAACTCTAAACTTGGTGAGCCTCTCGCCTATTCCATTCCCATGAAAATCTGGAGATACTACATCCCATGATATACGCGCGGAATGTTCTTCTGGAAAATAATTGACTCCTCCTGCGCCCACTATCTCTCCATTTTCTTCAACCACGAAGTAGTCTTCCAATTCATTCTCTAAATAAACAGATAAGTCTTCTTCCTCTGAAGGATGAAAAAAATCTGGCGTGTTTAATCTAACTAAAGCTAAAACACTTGACTTATCTGCTGGTGTGTATGGACGAATCATAGGTGGTCAAAAGTAGTTGATAAGGTCTTGCTGTCAATCAGGCTTACGCAATTTTAGACCTTCGATTACAGCTTCGAATAATTCTTAAACACCGCTACTATTAATTATCAAAATATTATTCTAAAAACAAACTGGAAATCTAACCACTCCATTCCCGTATCTTCGCGGATTTAATTATTGCAACGCTGAAAAAGAAGCATGGCTGAAGTAGAAAAAGTACGTATAAATAAGTTCCTCACACAAATAGGATTCTGCTCTAGAAGAGCCGCCGATAAGCTGATAGAAGCCAGAAGAGTTACCATTAACGGAGCTGTTCCTGAACTCGGAACTAAGATTTCCACGGAAGATTTAGTAGAGGTAGACGGTGAGGTGGTTTCACAACCTAAGGCTAAAAAGAATGTGTACATCGCATTTAATAAGCCTGTAGGAATAGTCTGTACCACAGAGACAGAAAAAGAACCGGACAACATTATAGACTATATAGGTTACCCAGAGAGAATATTCCCGATTGGCAGGTTAGATAAACCTAGTGAAGGACTCATCTTTCTGACCAATGACGGTGATATCGTAAATAAAATTCTTAGGGCTAGAAATAACCATGAGAAGGAGTATATAGTGACTGTAAATCGTGATATAGACGATGATTTCATACATACACTTAGCAATGGTGTTCCCATTTTAGACCAAGTTACCAAAAAATGTAAAGTGGATAAACTGGATGACGACAAGTTTAGAATCATTCTTACCCAAGGGTTAAATCGTCAGATTAGACGAATGGTAGATTTCACTGGCCTGCGAGTTCGTTCCTTAAAAAGGGTGCGAATTATGAATGTGAAGCTTGATATATCTCCGGGGAAATGGAGACATTTAACCGAAGAGGAACTAACCGAAATATATCGCCTATCTGCAGACTCTGAAAAGACGCCAGACTAAAGACCCACCTGGTCACCTAGCTATAGCATTAGAGCTACCTAATGTCCATTGAATAAATAGAGTCCAGTTTGAAATTATGCTTCCTGAAAAGCATACAGAATATCGTAAATACTTTTTATCAGATCAATCTTGGCGTCACCTTCCGCTGCTTCTTCGACAAACTCACTCACATCCTGAAAAGCATCCATTAGCGATTCATTATCGAAAGGCCCCTCCATATTCTCCAAAAGAGTTAAAACCTCTAAGGCAGTCATGTAATCCCCATCTACTGCCAACTTAGAGAAAACATGAAGGTCCTCTGTAGGGTTCATTCCGCTGCTCCACATACAAGAAACTAGCTGTTGATGATAAGGCTGAAACTCCTCTAATTGGATTTTCTCAATGAATAACCCTTCCATATCTCCTATTTTCAACTCTGAAAGCTGGCCTAGAACTACATCTTTCACCATCTCTGAAGAAGAATGTGCGAGTAATTCAAGCACTGGAGCTACCATTTCTCGGTCTCCATCCTCTCCTATCGACTCTAAAGCCTTTAATACTATAACATCATCTGAACTGAATAATTCAGCCTTTAACTTGTTGTTTATCTCTTTTTGTTCTTTTGTCATTTAACCCCGTTTTATAAAAGAAGATGCAAATATAATTCTGAGACCTCTAATCAACACCTAAATCTTCTAATATATAAGCCAGCTCAGCCAATATCATTCCTGTAGCCCCCCAAACGATATGATTGTTTACCGTATAATGATTAACTTTTATTTTACCAGCACCTCCGCTAACCTTTACAAAAGAACTAGATACTGTCTTTAAACCTAGTATATCCTTTAAATTAGCTACGATTACCTCTTTCACTTCTAATGGGTCTGGAACTATATTCTGCTTAACCCTCAACACCCCCACGAATGGATACACTAAAAAATTACTAGGCGGAATGTACATGGTAGAAAGCTCTCCTAAAATCTCTACCTCATTCGGGTTAATGCCCAATTCCTCTTCCGCCTCTCTTAATGCTGTTTCTTTATAATCTTTATCAATATCTTCCCTTTTTCCTCCTGGAAAACTCACTTGGGCACTGTGCACGCCCTTGTAAGAATTTCTAAGCATGAGGTAAAACTTCCATTCACCTGCCTCCTCAAAAAGAAGACACAACACAGCGCTTTTTTTAACATCTAACTTTTCAGCCAAAATATCTACTGCGGTTTTACGCGGATAGGTCATTAATCGTGAATGAGCCAACTCAGCTGGTAGATTTTCTCCTAAACGTTTTTTTAAATCGGCTATTAACTCCATATTTCGAGGCTAAAAGTAAACATCTTCTGTGCCTATTTACGCTCTAAATGACGACATCGCATTTCCACACCCTTCTCTAGCATCAGCAGATGGGTTACTCGCGATAGGCGGAGATCTAAAGGTAGAGAGGTTATTGCTGGCTTATGAAAATGGAATTTTTCCGTGGTTTAATGAAGAAGACCCTCCTTTATGGTGGTCACCACCCCAGCGGGCCGTATTATTTCCCGAAGAAACTCGAATCTCCAAGAGCATGAAGCAAGAGCTCAGAAAACCCGGTTATGAAGTGATGTTCAATACCGACTTTAATAGCGTAATAGAACACTGCCAACAGTCAAGAATAGATTCTGAAGGAACCTGGATTACTCAGGAGTTTATAGATGTATATACGCAGCTCCATGAAATGGGGATAGCGCACAGCGTAGAGACATACTACGAAGGTGAGCTGGTTGGTGGTTTATACGGCCTCACCTTCGGAGATGTGTTTTGCGGGGAAAGCATGTTTTCTCTGCGCAGCAATGCCTCTAAAATAGCCCTCATAAGACTCTCAGAAAGACTCATAGAAAAAGAGTTCCAAGTCATCGATTGTCAAATCACGAATCCTCATTTAGTAAGTCTGGGCGCTCGAGAAATATCCAGAGAAGACTTCTTAACTATCCTGCATGATTCTTTGGAGAAGAAAAAGGGGGATTTGTTTTAACAAAAAAAACCACTCAACTAACTGATAATAAAAGTATTTAAAACACTATTAACAATAGGTTAAAAAATTGTCAATAATTAGTTGGTTGAAAACTTCAAACTCTAGTTATGCACTATTACATTTGACTTATCAAGAGAAGGTGAGATCTGATATGAATATACAGCATTCAATTCTCGAGATAATAACCTATTTACAACTAAAACCCCAAAAGCTCATGTACGACAAGTATGATTACCTTATTCTAGATCTAATTCACATGTACAAGCAGAATAACCAGCAGTATATTAAACTGGGAATTCTTGAAAGAGACTTTTGGCTTAAAATCGAAAATGACTCGGACTTGAATGTCGGTCAAGCGAGAATAGGTGAAAGAATAGCGAACTTGTATGTCGATGGACTTATCCAAAATAAAGACGGGTACATGCTAACCAAAAGAGGAAGAGAGGAACTTCTCGGATTGGAGGTAAACTAATTCTCTGAGGCTTAAACAAAGCATTACTTATAAAAACAAAGATCAGTTATACGTACTGGTCTTTTTTTTGTTTTAGAATTATGAAATATTTAGCGCTCGCACTACTCTCTGTATTTTTTATTAAAGAAAAAATTTTATTTCTAATAGTCCCTTTAGGAACTATCATTAACAGAACACAAGAAAAATTAGAAAAGATTGAAGAAACAAGAGATAATTATTAATCTAGATTATCTAAATCTTTGATACTCATTGATAAAGTATCCAGGGTAAGCAGCCAGTTCTCCTTCAGATAATATAGCGTGAGACCTTGCCTCTACTTTTAAGAGCTCTATCTCCATCCATATAAGTTCGTTCTTAATAGCCACACTGGCAGGATCCATTCCTTCAGCAGAACCTATTTTAGGCGGTAACCATGCCTTTATCTTATCTCCTTCTTTCATTAACTGACATGCCTGAGAAAAACCTGTTAACTCACGGTTTAATGCAATAGAAATAGTATCTCTAGTGTTCGTCGCCATAGTCTGATCCCATAGCTGACCTCTCTGCTCAGAACCTTGCACATACCTAATTAACACTACGTCATTGCCGTCTGGCATGACTCCACCAACTGGACCGTGTTTAATATACGTATACTGCAGACCTCTTCCAGCTATAGTAACATTATCTTTCTTCCCATTAGCTTTTAAAAATCGAATAGACCCTCTCATTAAAGAGTCATTCTTATTAGCATTAGCCCATCTAAAATATTCCTGTAAGAGCTCATTCTTCTGAACCTCATCAACCCTAAACTCATTTCCACTAATGAAATCATTCATCGCTAATTCGATTATCTCAGGTCTGTAATCACCTTCATTATAGTACGAAAATTGCTGACTAATACTCATTCCTAACACATAATTAACTGAATCCTCCATGGACTGCAAAGCTCCATCTCCTTTTCTGATAGATGATTTTGAAGAGGAAGTACTATTTTCGCAAGAGCCGAACACGAGTGTTCCAGCTATCAGAATAAAAAGGAGTTTTATTTTCATAATGAATCAAGTTAGTTATTCAAAAATAATCCATTTGTGGAGTCCAAATCACCAATCATAGAACTTCCTAATTCTCTTTTATCAGAAGCGGTAGGCGATCATATTAAATCGGGAAAAGAAAAAATTATAACTATTTGGCTTAATGGAGTTAAAGACGATTCCTACCGCGCCTCCTATTTCATAAGATCTTTTAACGAAATGCCCGAATATGAACAGATAGCTCTTTCGTTATGCGAAGGATCTATACTAGACATAGGGGCTGGGGCTGGAGCACATAGCGCATTCTTAACTACTAAAAATAAAATGGTGACCGCCCTAGAATCTGATTCAGGATTTGTAACGCTCCTCTCTCTGATTCCGAATGCAACTGTGGTCCATCAAGATTTATTCAACTATAAACCAACCCAAACGTTCGATACTATTCTATTATTAATGAATGGATTAGGCATCTCTCAATCAGTATCTAAACTGCCCGAAATGTTTGATAAATTAGCTGTCTTACTTTCTGAAAAAGGGAAAATACTAGTAGAAATAACCGATTACAAGCACTCCCCAGAGTATGACCCGGACACAATGTATAATCCGGAAGTCACGTTTAGATTAATGTATAATAAAAAATTTAGCGAAGAGTTTACTTGGCTCTATCCAGACTTAGAAATGGTCACAGAACAGTGTGAACGATTAAACCTAAAAAACAACATAATCTACCATGAGGATGAAACTCTGCTGCTCGAAATCAGTAAGTAAGCCATTTACACAATTGTTTATGCGTAATTCTTAAAAAGAACGCTTAATTCTCTTGTAATGCCTCCTAAATTTAACCCTATGAATAATATCATTTTTTTTGATTCTGAAGAACACCGCACACTTCTCCCATTAACCTACACTAAACCCGTATCTGAACTGAGAATAGGGATTCATAAAATACACGAGAAATGGGAAAACGCACTTGGTGTAAGCTCATCGAATTACACGCAGCCGCATCTTTCTAAGTTATTTGAAATGCACTTGACAGATGATAATTTATTCATTCTAGGCGGACTGCTTCCTTCTGACAATCTAATTAAGGCTATAGAAGATTTAAATGAAGACAGCTCATTAATTAAAAGCGGCAGAATATTAGCCGCTAGAGGAAGTTCGTTAAATGCTATAAAACATCCGAAAGAAGAAATAAACTTTGAGTATAACATACAACTGATTAAACGCCCTTGGCAAATCTTCGAGTTGAATGGCGCTCAAATTGAAGCCGACTTAAAAAGTATTGATAAAACTTCTTTCTCCTCTTCTTTAGAGCACACAAAAATTATAGGAGATCCAACTAAAATATTCATTCACGAGTCTGCTACTGTAAACGCTATTTCTTTAAACACCTCGGCAGGGTCAGTATATATAGGGCCTAATGCTGAAGTTATGGAAGGATCTGTAATCAGAGGACCTTTTGCCTTATGTGATAGATCTATAGTTAAAATGGGCGCAAAAATTTACGGCGACTCTACCATAGGACCTTACTGTAAAGTCGGTGGTGAAATAGGAAACAGCGTGTTTCAGGGGTTTTCTAATAAAGGTCATGATGGCTACCTAGGAAATTCAGTCATCGGTGAGTGGTGTAATTTAGGTGCAGATACCAATGTATCTAATCTTAAGAACAATTACTCCAATGTTAAACTATGGGATTATGTTAAAGAATCAGCTATAGATACTGAGTTAACTTTCTGCGGATTAATCATGGGAGACCATAGTAAAACCGGAATCAATACTATGCTAAATACAGGCACTATGGTAGGTGTAGGCTCTAACATTTTCGGCGCTCATTTCCCTCCCAAATTCATTCCTAGTTTTAGCTGGGGAAGTGGGACAGATTTCATGGAGCATGATTTCATTAAGTTTTGTAGCACAGCAGAAAAAGTAATGGCTCGCAGAGACCTAACCCTGGCTAGAGAAAACAAATCTGCCTTGAAATGGGTTTTTCAAGCCTCTTCAAAATTTCGCTAATATCCAAAAGCTACTGCCGTTATATTCTTCTTTTAAGTATTTCTCTGTCAATTCTGCCGAAGCCAATGCTCTGGCATAAGTCTTGAAACATAACTAATAGGAACATAATTACACAAACACAGGAGCTTTCCTGTCAAAATGACTGAATAGAAATGGGAATATTTGATGAAGAGATAGAGATAAGACTTTCAGATGGCAACGAACCGGAGTTCATTCCGATTTTCTCCTTAGAAGATGAAGAAAAAATGGACAAAGAAGCTACTCCCAAGAGTCTGCCTATTCTTCCATTAAGAAATACAGTCCTTTTCCCTGGAGTGGTCATTCCTATTACCGTAGGAAGAGACTCTAGTGTGCAGCTAATAAAAGAAGCCAATAAAGGAGATAAAATTATAGGAGTCGTTTCTCAGAAAGATGAGAACGTAGAGAATCCTACATTTTCAGATTTGAATACTACAGGAACTGTTGCTCAGATCATGAAAATGCTAAAAATGCCAGATGGGAATACTACAGTAATATTGCAAGGTAAAAAAAGGCTAAAACTAAAAGAACTCATACAAGAAGAGCCTTACCTAAGATCCGAAATAGTAGAATTTCCAGACATAAAATCTACCACGAGTAAAAATAAAATAAAAGCACTAAAAGCTTCTTTAAAAGATTCAGCAGAACAGATAGTCAAGCTTTCCCCTCAAATTCCATCTGAAGCGGCATTCGCAATAAAAAACATAGAGAGTTTATCTTTCTTGGTCAACTTCATTTCTTCTAATATGAACTCTTCTGTAGCAGAAAAACAACAGCTTTTAGAGATGGTTGATTTAGACGCTAGATGTGAAAAAGTACTAGAGCACTTGGCTAAGGAAATGCAACATCTGGAGATGAAAAACGAAATACAGTCTAAAGTAAAAACAGACTTAGACAAGCAGCAGCGTGAATACTTTCTGAATCAGCAGATGAAAAAAATCCAGGAAGAGCTAGGTGGATCTCCTCACCAAGAGGACATCACTGAGATGAAGAAGCGTATGCTGGATAAGACATGGAATGAGGATGTAGAAAAAAAGTTTATGAAAGAGCTCGTGAAGCTTGAAAGAATGAATCCCTCTGGAGCAGAGTATTCCGTGCAGCATAACTACTGTGACTTACTCCTAGAACTTCCATGGGATGACGCATCTGATGATAACTTCGACTTAAATAGAGCTCAGGAAATACTTGACAGAGACCATTACGGTTTAGAGAAAGTGAAAAAAAGAATTATAGAACACCTCGCAGTACTGAAACTGAAAGGAGACCTAAAAGCTCCTATACTCTGTCTATATGGACCTCCAGGAGTAGGGAAAACTTCTTTAGGTAAAAGTATAGCAGAATCTATAGGAAGAGAATACATGCGCATGGCACTGGGTGGATTGAGAGATGAAGCAGAAATCAGAGGCCATAGAAAAACCTACATAGGCGCAATGCCTGGCAGGGTAATTCAGAGCATTAAAAAAGCAGGGAAATCGAATCCGTTATTCGTCTTAGATGA
>DDEI01000093.1:13368-28907 GCA_002336675.1 Flavobacteriales bacterium UBA1958
GTTTTAGACCCTGAACAAAACTCTGCCTTTTATGATAATTATGTGGAGATGGATTATGACCTTTCTAAGGTGATGTTTATAGCTACAGCTAATTCGCTGCAGACTATTCAACCGGCACTGAGAGATCGAATGGAAATCATAGAAGTGAATGGATATACAGTAGAAGAAAAAGTACAGATAGCCATAAAGCACCTTATTCCCAAGCAACTGAGAGAAACAGGGGTTAAAGGAGAACAAGTTTCTATTCCAGACCTTATCATAGAAAAAGTAGTTACAGAATATACCAATGAGTCTGGTGTAAGAGGATTAGAAAAAAGAATAGGAAAGCTTATCCGCCATCGCGCTATGCAAATCGCTATGAAAAAAGGTTTCGAGTCTGAATTAACTGCTGATCAAGTAGTGAAAATATTGGGCCCATCACATGAAAAAGACAAGTACCAAGGAAATGACGTAGCTGGAGTAGTTACTGGTTTGGCATGGACTCCGGTAGGTGGAGATATTCTATTCATAGAAACTAGCCTCACTCAAGGAAAAGGAAAGCTTACCCTTACTGGAAACTTAGGAGACGTAATGAAAGAATCTGCCACGTTAGCCTTGGAATACTTAAGAGCACACTCAGATATGATAGGGCTAGAGCAAGAGGTGTTTGATAAATGGAATGTGCATCTTCATGTTCCTCAGGGAGCTATTCCAAAAGACGGTCCTTCAGCTGGAATCACAATGCTTACTGCACTGGCCAGTGCGTTTACTCAGAAAAAAGTAAAAGCAAATTTGGCCATGACAGGTGAGATCACATTAAGAGGAAAAGTACTTCCTGTAGGAGGAATCAAAGAGAAAATACTGGCTGCTAAAAGAGCAGGAATCCATGAAATAGTGATGTGCGATAAAAACCGTAAAGACGTTGAGGATATTAATCCTAGATATACTAAAGGAGTGAATTTTGTATATATCTCACAGATGATAGATGCAGTGAAACATGCACTTATGGAAGAGAAAGTGGAGAATCCTTTAAAAGTAGCTTAGGCTGTTTCAGTTGATATTTTGTAGTTCATGGCTTATAGTGAACTATCAACCATGAACTCACGAACTTTGAACTAATTCGATTTTCAAGCTAAAACTCTTGGCAACAATTCACAACAAATTTCAGTCTGTAATACTATATCAGGCTCCCCTTCGTTATTTTAGCGTAAAAACCGAACAATTTTGAAGAAATTACTCTTAGTCATACTCCTTGTTTCCTCGACTGCTTTTGTTTTTAGCCAATCTACAGGTAATGGCGTCTTTAAATCGTTGAATTTACCAGCTTCAGCCAGAATAGGAGCGCTAGGCGGAAATCTCATAGCTATAGCTGATGGCGATATGGGACTGGCTTTCTTTAATCCTGCTCTACTCGACTCGACTATGGATAAGCGAATAGAGATGAGTTATCTGAATTATTTTTCTGACATCAATCTAGGCTCAGCACATTTTGCAAAACACTTCTCTCACATAGGAACAGCATCTTTATCTCTTCAGTATTTAGATTATGGAGATTTTACAGAAACAGATGTTTCTAATAACAACCTTGGAGATTTTCAAGTTTCAGATGTCATAGTTAACCTCGGTTTTGGTAGACAGTTAGACTCTAACTTCACGGCTGGCGTGAATCTAAAATATATTAACTCTGCGCTAGCAGATTATACCAGTTCAGGAATAGCGGCAGATTTTGGCTTGCATTATTACAAGAAGAAAGGCCTTTTTAGCGCCGCTCTTTTGCTCAAGAATATAGGAACTCAACTAGGGAATTACACAGAAGGAAATAAAGAGAAATTGCCTTTTGAAATTCAAGCCGGGTTCACTAAAAAATTAAGGCACGCTCCTTTCCGTTTTGGGTTTATGTTAGAAAACCTTCAGGAATGGGATATTAGAAGAGAGTCTGAGAAAAATATAGTTACAATAGACCCAATTACAGAGGAAATTAGAGAAGATAAGAGTTTTGTAGCTGGAGATATTTTTATGCGTCACTTAATCTTTAATACGGAAGTACTTATTGGTAAAAACATAACCTTCAGATTAGGTTATAACTACAGAAGAAGACAAGAACTAGCATTCGAGGAAAAACCTGGAACTGTAGGCTTAAGTATTGGCGCAGCTGTAAAAGTTTCTAAATTCAATATCAGTTACGGAAGAAGCACTTATCATCTAGCTGGTCCATCAAATCACTTTACAGTAAATACATCTATTTCTGATTGGTAAAGAGGTGAACTAACCATTAGAGAAAAAATAAGGCAGTTTTTGACGCTAGCCTGCAACCTCTCAGCTCAAATAACACTAGCACAATACCCCCCTAACTCAAGGACAAGCCTCGCCAAACGAGCCCAAGAAACCTCCCAGGTCAGACACGTTTATCCAACCATCGTTATTATAATCACCAGGGCATAACGGGCCAAACAGACAAGCGCCATTATCATCTACATTTGCTTCAGAATTAAAATTTTCAGCATTCTCATACCTACACCCAAGTATTATCAAGCTTAAGCAACTCCCATTATCAATACTGACCTCTGGTGAGAACTCCAAATATGCTGGATCGGTGCATCCAACATTCAGAGAAATACAACTCCCATCATCCAAATTAGCCTCAGGATTATAATTATCTGCTGTTTCATCTGTGCAACCCTGAACCTCCTGCCATAACCATGCATCATAGGCCAGTTGTTCGTAATCAATGTATGGATTTCTATTGCCTTGGACTTGTTCAGCTCTTTGGTTACGCTGAATCTCCATATCATCCACTGGATCCTGCAAATGCCACTGATAAACAAGATTCAAATCAATCAACTCAGAAATCAATCCTGCTTGAGTAGGATATACCGTATAGAAATAGAATATTTGGCGAGCTAAGTCTCCTTTCCTATCCTCCTGAGGCTCAAACAAGCTATTAGCACCCTCTGAAAAGTTTAATGATACATTTGGCTCAATCAACAAAGAAACGTAATCACCAGAAGTATCAATCCCATACCACTGCGCTTGACTATCCAGAACTTCTCCAAAGTCATGATTAGACCGAGCTGAATTCACGCTTTGATGACTCGGACGAATATTATGAATATCAGATTTCATAGGCGATTCCGCACCATAAAAAGACTGAGGAACGATGTGTTCTGCATTAATGGGATTTGGATAAGTGGTTACTTCAGAATTCATTTCAAAGTCCGTATAAATACAATAAATCTTACCATTCACTTCATCCGTGAACGAATACATCTGTTCACGAGCAATAGTATATCCCAAATCAGTGAATAAGTCATCATACAAATTCATCTTTAACCAAGACCTTAAATCTTCATTATGAATTGATTCCGGGTATTGAGCAATACCTTGAATTTGAAAGAGACAAAAAACACAAAAAGAAAATAATACTCGGAAAATCATAATTTCAATATACTCATAGAAAGCCCATATTTAACCCGTCCTCTGGCACATTATACTCTAACAAACAACTACAAAAGTCAAGTGACTAGTAGTCAGTATTTGCGAGCATTTAAAAGATATGAAAAACGCTTTTTTATTATTTCTCGGTTTTCTAAGAATCAGTCTCGAAAAACTTCCGAAACTAAAAAAAATACAGACACAAATTCTATAGCCTCTAAAAATCGGTTACGATTTCGATGTAATTCCTAACAGAAACAAAATATGCTCATCGGCTTACATTCACAACACGCTGAATCCGAATATTGACAGTTCTTTTTTTGTGAGTACATATCTTTAATCGTACTTTTGTTTTAAAGCTAGTAACCGTGAAAAAGAAAATAAGTATAGCTATAGATGGGTACTCATCTTGCGGAAAGAGCACATTAGCTAAAGCTATGGCCAAAGAGCTCAACTATATCCACGTCGACACAGGCGCTATGTATAGAGCTATGACACTTCACGCTATAAAGAGAGGATATGTTACCCATAAAGGTCTGAATAAAGAGGCATTAATTAATGATTTAGACAATATTTATATCACATTCCAATACAACCCTATAAGCTTTAAATCAGAAACATGCCTAAATGGAGCTGTCGTAGAAAAAGAAATTCGTCAAATGCAGGTTTCGAAGCACGTAAGTCCCGTGAGTGAAGTAAAAGAGGTAAGAGCTAAACTGGTGAAATTGCAGAAAAGACTATCTGAGAATAAAGGTGTAGTGATGGATGGTAGAGACATAGGAACCGTAGTAATTCCTGATGCTGACCTTAAAATATTTATGGTAGCCACACCAGAAGTAAGAATCCAAAGAAGGTATGACGAGCTTATTTCTAAGGGAGTATCCGTATCTAAAGAAGAAATAAAGCAAAACATTACAGAAAGAGACCACATAGATTCCAACAGAGAAATGGATCCACTGCGTCAAGCAGCAGATTCTGTGGTTTTAGACAATTCAGATTTATCGCTAGATGAGCAATTCGAGTTCATTACCAAAAAAGCCCAAGAAATAATAGTTAACACACAAAAAGTAAGATAGTTAAAGTAAAACCTCCATTAGCACCTATCTAACGCAAAGTTCCCTTTTTTACTTCTAGGACATTTGTTAATAATTCAGTAACAAAGAATATTTTAGAGCCATTAGCTGAACTAAATTTTACTTTTTGTTTAATGTTCATGAAGATAAGCTATTCTTATATACTAAGCCTTCTGGCTATGCTGCTTACAATAAGTGGTATTCACTCTTTTGGTGTTTTAGCCAATCCCATTTTGGCACAACTCGAACCTAAAGTTGAATCAAAACATACAGAGCTCACTCTTAAAAAAGACTCCACTGAAATAGCAATCTCACTTGACGAAAACGAAGAAGACACATCTCTTCCCTTCATCAAAAAGGAAACCACTACACCATGGGCAGATTCTGTTTTTAATTCACTTTCATTAAAAGAGAGAGTAGCTCAGTTATTTATGGTAGCAGCATATTCCAATAAAGATGTCGCTCATAAAACAGAACTTCTAAAATTAATCACAGAAGAGAAGATAGGAGGATTGATTTTCTTTCAAGGAGACCCTGCTTCTCAGATGAAACTTACCAAGTTTTATCAGGGTATTACTCAAACTCCACTTTGGTTGGGAATGGATATAGAATGGGGCTTGAGTATGAGATTATCTAATTCTATCCATTATCCCTATCAGATGACTCTGGGAGCTATAGACAACGACTCTTTAGTCTACGAAATGGCTGCACAAATAGCCCAGCAAATGAAAAGAATGGGAGTGCACGTAAGTTTCTCACCAGTTCTAGATGTTAACAATAACCCCAACAATCCTGTGATTAACTACCGCTCTTTTGGTGAAAACAGAGAGAACGTTTCTGAAAAAGGACTTATGTATATCAAAGGGCTTCAGGAAAATGGTGTACTAGCTTGCGCCAAGCATTTCCCTGGACATGGAGATACTGATATGGATTCCCATTTAACCCTTCCTACAGTAAATCATAACAGAAATAGACTAGACAGCATAGAGCTATTTCCTTTTAAAAACGCCATCAATGAAGGCGTTGGAAGTATAATGGTGGCCCACCTCCACATTCCCGTACTGGATAATAGAGAGAATAGAGCTACTACCCTTTCTTCAGCTACGGTAAATACGTTACTTAAAAAGCAGCTTAAATTCAAAGGGCTTTCGTTCACTGATGCACTAAACATGAAGGGCGTAGCTAAGTATTTTAAACCTGGAGAAGTAGACCTAGAAGCGCTAAAAGCAGGAAACGATGTGCTGCTCTTCCCTGAAGATGTTCCTCAGGCCATAAAGAAAATAATGGCTGCCATAGCATCAGGTGAAATCTCTGAAAAAACCATTAATACTCGATGCCTTAAAATCCTTAAGACTAAAGAATGGCTGGGATTAAACAAAAAGGGAAAGCTCGATGAAACTGACTTAGTAAAAGACCTAAACTCCGAAGAGTTTAATTGGTTAAACCAGCGCTTGGCAGATGCGTCAATAACATTGCTGCGCAATGAAAACAACTCACTCCCTTTCCTTAAAATAAGTGAAAATAAAACAGCCGTAATAAATATAGGAACTAATAGAACAGCGAAACACTTCGGAGAAAGTTTAGAGAAGTATCTCGAGGTTAAAACGTTCAATGTCACCAAAACAATAGGGTTCTCTGAAATACAAAACATAGCTAATGAGCTAAAAACTTTTGACAGGGTAATCGTAAACATTTTAGGTACTTCTAACAAACCCAAAAAGAATTTTGGGATTACAGACAACATTAATCTTCTCCTGAGTAAAATGGATAAGAACAAAGAAAATGTGCTTACTATTTACACTAATGCTTACAGCCTCTATAAATTAAAAAACCTAGACAATTTCTCAAGCATCATGTTAGCTTATCAAGATTCTAAGGAAGCCCAAAAGGCATCTGCAGACGCTATTATTGGAGCGATTAAGATAAATGGAAGACTACCCGTGTCTGCTGGCCAGTTTAGAGAAGGAGAAGGAATTACAATAGATAAGGCCATTAGAATACGAAGAAATGTCTCTCCATTTGAGTTAGGGATAAACCCGGCAGATTTAAAGAAAATAGACACTATAGCGCTCAAAGGAATAAAAGAAAAAGCATATCCAGGCTGTAGAGTTTTAGCCATCAAAAACGGCAATATAATCGTAGACAGAAGCTATGGATACCAAACTTACGAGAATAGAAAAAAAGTAACAAATCAAACTGTTTATGACTTGGCTAGTATTACCAAAATAGCTTCTACTACCCTATCACTATTGAAACTTACAGACTTAAATAAATTCGATCCTAATAATAATCTCTGTGATTACCTCACAAATATAGCAGACACATCAGATTATTTTAACATGAATCTTAAGGAAATACTTAGCCATACTGCTGGTCTTAAACCTTGGATTCCTTTTTATAACTATACCCTAGTAAACAAAACACCTTCAGCTAAATATTACAGAAACTTCCCTAAAGATGGTTATTCTAAAGTAGCAGACAAGCTATATATAAACAATTCTTATTCAGATAGCATCTATGATAAAATCCTTACAAATCCGTTAAGAGACAAAAGGAACTACAAGTACTCAGACCTTGGTTATTATCTGATTTACAAAATGTTTCCTCACATGACATCGCTCTCTTTAGAAGATTATGTTTCAGAAAATTTTTATGCTCCTCTAGGATTAAAAATAATAGGGTATAATCCACTAAAAAGAATGAATAAGAATCTAATAGCTCCTACAGAAAATGATAGGCTGTTTAGAAATCAAATTTTAAGAGGATACGTCCATGATTCAGGAGCAGCTATGCTCGGAGGAGCCTGTGGACATGCAGGACTATTCTCTAATGCCTATGACTTAGCCACGATTATGCAATTGTTTTTAGACAAAGGAAAATATGCTGGCGAACAATTTTTCAACAGTACTACATTTGATTTTTATAACACGGCTCATTTCGCCCTGAACAAGAACAGAAGAGGAGTAGGGTTTGATAAACCCGTGATGAGTCCAAATTTAGGACCAGCATGTAATAGTGCCTCTGCCTCAAGTTTTGGCCATAGTGGATTCACAGGAACACTCGTTTGGGCAGACCCAGATAAGGACTTAGTTTATGTATTTTTGTCTAACAGAGTTTACCCTGATGCTGCGAATAGAAAACTGATTGATATGAATATCAGAACAGATATTCAGCAAGTACTGTATGATGCTATAGATAAAGCTGAGCAGCGAAATTCATAAGCAAATTAGTAATGAAAATAGGTATAGTATGCTACCCCACTTTTGGCGGTAGTGGTGTAGTGGCCACAGAATTAGGGAAGGAGCTTGCCGATAAAGGGCATCTAGTACATTTTATTACTTATAACCAGCCAGTAAGGTTAGGGTCATTCCGAAAAAACGTATTCTATCATGAGGTAAACGTCTCAGAGTACCCCTTATTTGACTATCCTCCTTATGAATTAGTTCTTGCCAGTAAAATGGTAGAGGTAGTGAAGCATGAACAACTAGATTTACTTCATGTGCATTATGCCATTCCACATGCCTCTGCTGCGTATATGGCAAAGAAAATTTTAGCTGAAGAAGATATTCATGTTCCTGTGGTTACTACGCTCCACGGAACAGACATTACTTTACTGGGGAAAGATGCCTCTTTCGAACCTGTGATTAGCTTCGCTATAAATAAGAGTGACAAAGTAACTGCCGTTTCTAGCAGTCTTAAAAATGATACCTACAAGCTTTTCGGGGTAAATAAAGATATAGAGGTAATTCCTAACTTCATAAGAATCGATCAAGCGAATTACGTCCCTAATGAAGAACTGAGACAAAGTTATGCTCCCAATGGAGAAAAAATAATAGCACACATCTCCAACTTCCGACCAGTAAAACGTATTCCAGATATTATAGAAGTCTTTAATCTGGTTAAAAAAGAAGTAAAAGCCAAACTGGTCTTAGTAGGTGATGGTCCAGACAGAAGTAAAGTGAGCCAAATGTGTCGTGAATATGGAATCTGTGACGATGTACTTCTCGTAGGGAAGCTAAAAAATCCTACTGAAGTCCTAAGCATATCGGATCTCTTTATGCTTCCTTCAGAACAGGAGAGTTTTGGGTTAGCAGCTTTGGAGGCTATGGCCGCAGGAGTTCCTGTTGTTTCTAGTAATACAGGAGGTATTCCAGAGTTAAACAGGCATGGTGTTTCAGGAATGATGAGCAATTTAGGAGACATCGAAGAAATGGCCAAGCATTGTGTCTATTTACTAGACTCAGAGAAAAGACTTGAAAAGTTTAAGAAGCAAGCGCTGAAGCGCGCAAAAGAGTTTGATATTTCTAAAGTACTGGCGCGTTATGAGAAAATATATAAAGAAGCTCTAGAAGAAGTTAAGGCGATGAATGAGTAATACCTTGAACACTTAAATCTCTTTAGCCTTTCAATAATACACATAATCAGTTATCGATGATCAACTATTATGAGAATTCATAATTAAACTCGGTCATTCTCTTCTCAACTCTAATTGGGAAGGATCTTTCCGCTTAAAGCATTTTCAACTACAATTTTTAATTCGACACCTTTCTAATTTCGGTAGAAAACACCTCATAGAATTCGAACTCCCGCTGGATAATTCTAGCAGTTTCTTCAGACTTGACAGAACGTGTAAAAAAGGCTACTTCATCCCCTACTTTCTCCTGGACTATGCCTCTAGACTCCTCTAAGAGAATTATAGCCTTAGATATATTGGCTGGCACTTCGTTTTTAAAAGTTCCTATGTAAATCACATACTCCATTTGTTCTAATGGGCGTGCATCAGAAGTGTTATCCTGAGCACTCTTAAGCCGGTCATCTGCTAATTGGTTAGGTACTTCCGTAACTTCCATTCCGGACTCTAAGAACTTCTCTTTGGCTGCCGAAATCCTTATACGCGTTCCGTTATAATATGCAGTAACGAATGCATCATCTACTCCTAAATTATTTACTTGCTCTTTTCTTCGAACAGCCTCTTGAAGGTTATCATAAATACCTGTAGAGTATCTAATGTTATTGTTGGATAACCTCTCAGAGTTCAGCGGTGTAATGTTAAAAATGTCCTCAGACGGAACCGGTTTAGAGTAAACCCCTACCTGAACAGTGAAGAACAATCCGCTTAACACTTCTATCTGATTGGCATCAGCCGCATCAGGAAATTTTTCGTAATAATCAGCCGCAGATTCTATCGGATTGAATGTCACTTCTGCATCCTCAGCATTGGAAGTGATTTCACTTTTACTAGATGCATTAGGTAAAGCCTTTTCTGAAGAAGGATTCATAGCCTCTTCGATAGATTTGTTCGCAGTATCTATTTCTGTAGTCTGAATCTTTTCTGAAGTGAAAGTGCCGTTCTTCGCTGATAAAGCTTCTGAATCTATATAGTTTCTAGATTCTCGCAGAGAAATCCTTTCTCCGTTTAAGTATGCTACTACGAACGCATCTGAAAACCCTAAATTTCTAACCTCTTTCTTAGCATCATTAGCTAGGATTTCTTCTGCAAATAAACCTACCGTGTAACGCGTAATCCCATTAGCTAACGCTTCTCCTGATACTGGAGCAAAATCATTATATAATGACTGAGAAATAGTATTTCTAAACGCTCCTACTTGAACTTTATATACGACTCCTGTTGGCAGCCTTACTTCCAATGGAATAGGTCTAGTTTCGCTATAAACGTCTTTAATTTTGCTGAATACTGTGAAGTTTACTGTTGCGCTTAGATCTAAAGAGAGCGAATAAATACTTTCAGCGTCTTCACTTCCAGAGAAATCAGTAGTTTTCTCTGCAGCTGCTAATAGTACAGTAGGATTCATAGTGATTTGCAACGCTAATAAATCAGCTCTTAAATCTTTACTCGAAGTCATCAATTCTTCCCTATCTTCCTCTAGTCTGAATGCGACGGCATATTCTACCTGAGCTGACACTCTTAATTTCATCACCTCTGTTCTAAAAGATTCTTTTTCAGATTCATTCTCGGCTAATTCTATCGTATTCTCTATTTCTAGGACCTGCTCTTCTAAAGATTTCGCTCTTAACTGAGAGGCTTGTAATTCTCCTTGAATTTTAACTAACTTTGTCACATTAAAAAAAAGCTGTTCAGCTTTTTCCTCATAATCCAAATAGACCTCTGAGCGTTTCACTTGGTTTAACTCGCCTGGTGATAAATCCCAGCTCTTTTCTAAATCCGAAACATCTGCTATGCTATCTTCTAAGAGTAAAACTTTATCTGAAAATTCAGGCTTAAATGTATTCTCTGTAGTCTCCTCATTTTCAGCAGAGATTTCCTCAGCCAATCCTTCATCTGACATCATTAATAACAATGTCTCTGGAGAAAGTTCCGCCAATTCTTGTGAGTTAGAAACCAACCAATCTACTTTCTTTAAATTCTCAGAGCCCGCCAACTGTTTAGCTGTGGCCTCTTTATACAACTCTTCTTTTTTCAAGATGTTCCTCTTAGAACTTTCTTGTGCGAATCGCTTATAAATTTCAGCAGCTTCATTGTAAACCTCAGCAGCAGCTATCATCTTCTGAATCTGCTGTGACAGCGGAGATGACTTACTTATCTGAGCTTCTTTAGAGATGATTACTGCATCTAATCTTTCTAATTCTCTAGCATAGTTCGATTGAGCAGTTTCTAAGACAGATGGTAAGTTATTTACCTCCATCTTAGCTCTCTTCTTCTCTAATTTAGCTAATCGCTTATTTAATTTAACTTTTTCTGTGTCAGTTTCTTGAGCTTTACGACTTTCTATTTCTTGGATGAGCTCCTCTATCTGCGTTTGCTTATTACGCCTATTGTTTAATTCTGGACTATTCTCTATTAGATCTTTATAAGGCTCAGAATAAGCCAGCTTATCTGGAGTGAATTCTTCACTGGTTTCCAAGTTTTCATAGAACGAGTTCGTTACGGCAGCCGGCAGGGTTTTTACTTCCGCTTTTATCTGCTGTTTAGTTAAGTTCGGAGCATTATTCTCGGGTACTTCTGCACTCTCTATATTTTCCTCTGCGGAATTATTAGATGATTCAGAATTAACAACAGTTTCACCATCTGGCAGATCGGGAGCAGCGCTTTCTGCTGATATATTTTCCTGAGAAGAATTTAAATCTTCTAACACCTCAGTCAAAACTTCTGATGTATCAGAAATGCTCTCTTTTGCCAATATAGACTCTTCAACTGCCAATGCCTCTAATTCTGCTATTATCGTTTTAAAAATTTCGTTTTCTTCGATTAAATTATTCATGACTTCAACAAGAGCAGAAATCTCAGATTGAATAGCATCTTTCTGACTCTCTTCTTCTGCAGCATCCAACTCAGTCACTTTTTCGATGGTAGCATCTTGTAAGCTTGATATAAATTCTTGATTTGCATTTATTATTTCTTCATTCATCTTGAGCGGACTAAACTCTTTGCTTTCTGAAATAGCTAATATTTTCTCTTCATACTCCGGCGCTAACTGTTCAGTGATCGCCTCTTTAGTCAATAATTGAGATGAAATTGCCTCTATGGATTCTAAAGTATTTACTTTTTCTTCAGCTTCACGTTCTATATTTTCTAATGTTTCTGTGCGCTCTATTTCTAGAACCTCAGATGATGGGTGTTCCATAGAATTAATTTCTGTTACGGACAAGGAAGTTTCTCCTTCCTCTATCTTGACCACTTTAGCTTCAGAATTCGAAATAGTTGTACTGATGAGTATCAACTGATTCGTTAATTTCTTCTTAAGCTCCATGATGTTTGCTTTTTCTAAAGAAGATGCGGTGATATTTTTTTTATCTAGCTGAATAATCTTTTGTTCGATTACATTTCTATAATCTTCAGTTATTTCCTGAGCTCTTTCTGGACTAGAACTAACCTCCCTTTCATAAACAGTATTCAAAAACTCTGCCTCATACTTTCTTGAGTTCAGTTCTTTAATCCCTTGCTTGATGGCGTTGGCCTTTTTATTAAGCCCAATAACATCATCTGCATTCTCACTTTTAGCTATTTGTTCATTTGTTTCCTTCCGTGCATTTTCTAATGCCCTTATAGCCGATTGCGTGAAATCATTTTCAAAACCTAATTCTTCCAATGAACTTAATTCAGCTTCTGTTATGGTCAGTTCTTCAAATTCATCTGCGGCATATTCACTAATGATTGATTTTACTTCTTCAGGTGATATAGAGAGTGGAAATATTTCATTCAACTCTATTTGCCCTAATGCATCTGCACTGTTTTGTTTTTCTGCTGCTAAAAATATTCTCTCCTCTGCGGTTAATTCAGAATTGGCTAAGACCTTATCGATAGCTTTTTGACCAGAGATTAACTCATTCGCATAAGTTTCTTTAATCACTGCCTCTCTAATCTCTTGTGCCTTTGCATTTTCTAGATCAGACAAATCCGCTAACTGAGCTTTATATTCGGACTGAATAACCGCCACCTCCGTCAGCTCGAGATCATAAGGCAACATGCCTGCTTTAGACTGTATACTTGAAAGGTCTATGCTCCTACTGAGCACGTCAGTGAACGCAGATCTATTTCCTTGTTCCTCAATAATTAATGAATAAGCTTCCTGTGCATTTGCCTGTGAAGCTGCTATTCCTTCATCTATCTCGGCAGCACTATATGCTAATGGTTCTCCATGGAATTCGTAAGACTCAGATTGAATATTCTGCAGAAAGTCGCGTTGCAACGCATAATTCTCAGCTGAATAACTTAGCATTTCTATTTTACTCAACTCCTGATCAAGATCATTCTTAACTAAGACTAACTCTTTAGCTGCAGCGGTTATCTCTATTTCTATGTTTTCGATTTCAGCCTTTTTAGTGCTGGCTTCAAGTATTCTGTTCTTTCCTGATAACTTTCTCTCTAGAAAAGCTTCCTCATCTCTTAGCGCACTAATTCTTCCAACTAAGTTTTCTAATTCTTTGCTAGTGAAATCCGCTGCTTGAGTAATAACAACTTCAGGATCTGAACGATCTTCTTTATTGGTACGTCTTTCTCTGTCTTTCTCTACTTTTAGCAGATTAGCTACCTCATCGAAATCTTTACTTGTTTCCACAATTTCAGCACTTCGACCAATCGCAGTGGCTCTTTCATCCAATTCTGAGCTATATACATCTAACGCTTTTACCACTTCAAGCAAACTCTGAGACTCCATACTAAGCCTCTTACTTTCAGTTAAAAGAAGGTTTCCTTCGTTAATGCTTTGAATATAATTATCGGGATCTGATTCATCGGTTCCGGCTATCAAAGCTATAGCTTCAGCTGACTTTTCTGCAGCCAAAGCTTGTTTAATTTTAGCTTCAGAATAGGCTTCTTTGGCTCTTTGTTTGAGATTTTCAGAATCTGTTTTATAAACGGCCGCTTTTACTTTCATATCGGCAGCTATATCAGCTATTGATAAACTCTCACTAAAACCTGCTACAGCAGCAGCCTCAGAGAGCGACCTTGAATTGTCAAGCAATTCCTCTATTTCTTCATTATCTTGAATCTGAGCTTCTAGGATAGCAGTCATTTCATCTGCATTCACCTCTAATCCAGCTTTTCTTCTTAAAATAACTTGAGTTAAGCTAGCGATATCCTCTTCCAGAAGTTCATCGAAGAAATTATTTATTTGAAGTCTTTCTATCTCTCCTTCATTGCTTAGAATGAGCTCTTGCCTTAATGCAACAGGACCATCGAAAGAGGGAATCTCGACAATTCCTTCATGAATTAATAGACTGTTTACCACTTCGACTTCAAACTTGTATGTTCCTGCTCTCTCGAAAGGAATCGTGTAATTTCCAGTAGAAGAATTGGTGTGAAATTCGCCTATGTATCTTCCCGAGAGATTCTCAACTATAGATATTTTTGTGCTTTTCTGAGCTTCATCTATTTTAGAAATAAAATCTCCCTGAATAATTACCAGATTAACTGGAACTGCATCTACTCTCACTTTATAAACGTGCAGATTATCCAATTTGCTGCTTCTTCCACTGGCAAAATAAGCCATAGTGTTGGTCGAATCTACAAGATAAAACAGGTCGTCATCAGGAGTATTTACTGCAAAATCAAGGTTTTTCACCTGAATATATTGGTCAGAATTAATATCATAACTCGCTCTGAACACATCAAAACCTCCCATACTTGTGTGTCCTTTAGAGGCGAAGTAAAGTGTTTCACCGTCACTATGCATAAAGGCAAAATCTTCATCGAAAGAAGTATTAACGTCTCCTTTTAATTTCTCTGGTTTACTAAACTTTCCATTAGCCAGAGTCTGAACTCTAAAAAGATCCAACTGATCTCCATCATTCCCATAAGACGAATAGAAAATATAATCAGAGGACCTATCGAAGTGAACTACTCCTTCAAACTCTTTTTTCTTGTCATTTTTCGTGATCAACTCTTCTGGCTTGGCTATGACTTTTCCACCAATTTCATTTAAATCATAATACCTAAAGAAATCATTTTTAGATACTTCTTTTTTTTCTAAAACTACTAAATCCGTAATACTTGATAGGAGATTTTCACCATTAGAGCACATTTCTATCTGACGTTGAGCATTGAATTTATTTCGGGTTTTCTCGTCTGCTTTATCCAAGAAAAAACTGTAAGCAATCTTAGCTTCTCTAAAGTCGTAATTAAGGTGCCTAGCTAACCCTAGGTAGTAATAGGCCCGTACATCTTCTACAGATTTTTTAGTACTAAATTCTAGATGTTTGATGGCTGTTTCTTTATCTACACCAGAATAAATCACACAACTTCCAAACTTGAAATTGTAATCGGCATTTCTAGGGTGCAAACTCACTAATTGTGAGAACAAAGGCAAGGCCTGCATAAAACTTCCGCCTTCGAAGTTTTCATTAGCTTGTTTAATTAACTCCGCCTCATTCTTGAAGGATTGACTCCATAGAAACTGTGGTGCACAAATCAGTACAAGAAGTAAAATTCTCAACATATTAAATAAGATGTTTACCGCTAATTTATCGATTAATGTTCAGTTACATCTATAAGAACGCACGAATTCCAAATAAGTTCAGATAATCAGAAAAAGCAGATCACTTGTGCAATATATTCATACAGATTTCAATCAGATT
>DDEI01000093.1:29225-32124 GCA_002336675.1 Flavobacteriales bacterium UBA1958
CAGATTTCAATCAGATTATAATTGAAGTACTTTTCTATTGCTAAAAAAGAACATTCGGTCTGTTCAACAAATATTGTTATACGTTAAACCTAAAATGCATGATATCTCCATCCTTCACGATATAGTCTTTTCCTTCTACTCCCATTTTACCCGCTTCTTTTACAGCAGTCTCTGACCCTAAAGAAATATAATCCTCATACTTCATCACTTCAGCTCGAATAAATCCCTTTTCGAAATCTGTGTGAATTACTCCTGCCGCTTGAGGTGCCGTAGCTCCCACTTGAACTGTCCAAGCCCTTACTTCCTTCTTTCCAGCAGTAAAGTATGTTTGAAGATTAAGAAGCGAATAAGCAGACTTAATAAGTTTTGCTACGCCAGGCTCTTGTAACCCTAAATCTTCTAAGAACATCTGACGTTCTTCATAAGATTCTAGCTCAGCTATATCAGATTCTATTCCAGCACCTATAACCACTACCTCAGCATTTTCCTCTTTCACTAATTCTCTTACCTCCTGTACGAAATCGTTTCCGTTAACCACACTTCCTTCATCCACATTACACGCATATAAAACAGGCTTAGAAGTCAATAACTGAAGGTCTTTCATCATAGGGACCTCGTACTCATCCATTTCTACTGTTCTAGCAGATTTCCCTGCTTCTAACGTAGATTTCAGTCTGTCATAAAAAGCCTTAATCTTCTGAGCATCTTTGTCTCCTGACTTAGCCGATTTGGCTATTTTTTGGATTCTAGCTTCTATCGTTTCTAAATCTTTTAACTGAAGCTCAAAATCTATCACTTCCTTATCTCTAATAGGATTTACAGAACCATCTACGTGAATGATATTTCCATCTTCAAAACATCTTAGCACATGAATAATAGCATCTGTTTCTCTAATGTTTCCTAAGAACTGATTTCCTAAACCCTCACCTTTACTCGCCCCTTTAACCAATCCAGCTATGTCTACTATCTCTATGGTAGTAGGCTGAACTTTCTCAGGATCAACTATATCTGCTAGCCTAGTAATGCGCTCATCAGGCACAGTAATTATCCCTACATTAGGTTCTATCGTACAAAACGGAAAGTTTGCGCTTTGTGCTTTAGCATTAGATAAACAATTAAAAAGGGTTGATTTTCCTACATTCGGTAATCCTACTATTCCACACTTTACAGCCATAATTCTTAATTTTTTCGAGGTGCAAAGATAAACCGAATTTAGAATGTTGATTCTAAATTGACTCACTAAATCCCTCAAAACCGTCTTACCAAAAGATTACGTAAGTTTTCCACATCATAATGCCTAATCCAATCTGTGGATTTACATTTACCGCGAATAGATATTCCACTAAAAATTATGACAAGTTCAGAGTTATCAAAGGTAGCATCTCAAGTAAGAAGAGATATAGTAAGAATGGTTCACGCTGTGAGTTCAGGGCATCCAGGAGGTTCTCTAGGATGTACAGATTTCTTAGTCAATCTTTACTTCAAGCAAATGAATATCAACCCTTCCAAATGGGATATGGATGGAAAGAACGAAGATTTATTCTTCCTTTCTAATGGACATATTTCTCCAGTATGGTATTCTGTGCTCGCAAGAAAAGGATATTTCCAAGTAAGCGAATTGGCTACTTTCAGAAAAATAAACACTAGACTTCAAGGCCACCCAGCTACTGAAGAGGGATTGGAAGGAATTAGAGTCGCATCAGGATCTTTAGGTCAAGGTCTTTCTGTAGCTCTAGGAGCCGCAGAAAGTAAGAAATTAAATGGTGACAATTCTATCATTTACACCCTTCACGGAGATGGAGAATTACAAGAAGGTCAAGTTTGGGAAGCTGCCATGTATGCAGCCGCAAACAAAATAGATAACGTTATTTCCACAGTTGATTATAACGGACAGCAGATAGATGGTTCTTTAGAGCAAGTCCTAGCTATGGGTGATTTAAGAGCTAAATGGGAGGCTTTCGGATGGGATGTGCGTGAAATGGACGGACATAAGATGGATGAAATATCTTCAACCTTAGAAAAAGCGAAAGCTGACTGTGGTAACGGAAAACCAATTATGCTTATCATGACTACTTCTATGGGTAAAGGAGTAGATTTCATGGAAGGAACACATAAATGGCATGGAATAGCCCCTAATGATGAGCAGCTAGCTGAAGCATTAGGACAGCTTGAAGAGACACTTGGAGATTACTAAATTCTAATCAAACTGATTTTAAATTCGTAAAGCATCGAATAGTTTTTGGTACACGAATTGACTAGTAAAAAGTATGAAACATTTTTTAGTCTTATTGATTTCTATTCTTGCTGGCATTGCAACGCTCGCTCAGCAGGATACTACCAGAATTTTATTCGTTTTCGATGCCTCCAATAGCATGAATGCCAGATGGCAAAGCGAACCCAAAATAGATGCCGCTGTACGCCTTCTTTCCAAAACTGTGGATGAGTTGAAATTCATGGAAAATGTAGAAATGGGACTGCGTGTATATGGCCACAAAACCCAGCATGTACCAGGACACCAAGACTGTGATGACACTCAACTGCTCGTAAGAATAGGGAAAGGAAAAAACATAGCGATAACCAATGCGCTAAAAAAAATCCGGCCTAAAGGAACCACTCCTATTGCTCGATCTCTAGAAAGAGCCGCTGAAGATTTCCCCGTTGGAGGCCAAGCCAGAAATATAATTATACTTATTACAGATGGAATAGAGGCATGTGATGAAGACCCATGTGCCGTTTCTAAGGCGTTGCAAAAAAAGGGAATCATCCTAAAACCATTTATAATAGGAATAGGTGTAGACCCGAGTTATAAAAGCACATTTGAATGTGTGGGAAACTATTTCGATGCGAGTAAAGAAGAAATTTTCGAACAGGTACTAGATATCGTTATTTCTCAAGCACT
>DDEI01000007.1:0-16867 GCA_002336675.1 Flavobacteriales bacterium UBA1958
GGAGTGGACGGGATTCGAACCCGCGCCCCCCCGCGTGACAGGCAGGTATTCTAACCAACTGAACTACCAGACCAGTTTTTTATGCGGCTTTTCTCTAAAAGCGGAGCGCAAAGATAAATCCTTTTTTACTTTGAGCAAGTGGATTGCTGAAAAAAAATGAAAAAAGTTTCATTCTTATCTCATTTGCCTTTGATAATACTGTCAGAGATAGGAAATGTTATCTTTACGCTAATCATAGTTTTATCGCAAATGAAATTCTTAACGTGTATAACGATGCTTTTTTTTCCGCTAATCTTCTCCGCTCAGATTAGTCTAAATGAATTATCTGCCAAGGGAGGTGTCGTAAATATAGGAGAGGATGAAGACTGGTTAGAGATTATAAACACTGGTTCAGAGTCTCTTTTTTTAGCCGACTATTATTTATCAGATGATGTAGATGATCTTCAGAAATGGAATATGCCGGCATATACACTTACTCCAGGTGAGATACTTCTAGTTTTAGCTTCTGGAAATACTGTAGGTGAGGTATCGGGAGTTTGGCAATCCTTTGTAATAGCAGAGAACACATGGAAATATTTACCTGGATCTACTGAGCCTTCTTTAGATTGGAATTCATTAGAATTTAATGACTCTGCTTGGGAAGAATCTGTGGGTGGGTTTGGCTATTCCGATGGAGATGATGGTACACAGATAGAGGATTTTCCTTCGGTATATATAAGAAAGACGTTTCAAGTGTCAGACGCTTCGGCAATATCCGAAATGATTTTACATGCAGATTATGATGACGCTTTTGTTGCCTATTTGAATGGAACAGAAATAGCTCGTTCCTCAAATATAGAAGGATTTCCACCAGCGTACGATTCATATGCCACGATAGATCACGAAGCCAATCTTTACGAAGGAGGTATTCCCGAAATCTACACACTGAGCCCATCAGAGATAAATGTATTAGTTCAAAATGGTGACAATGTATTGGCTATTCAAACGCATAATGTTTCTGCTGAAAGTTCTGATATGAGTAGTAATTTCTTTTTGAGTGGTTTACTCGATTCTTTTAATCCATCATATTTACCAATTCCAGTGTGGTATCAGCCATTTGTAAATTCTTCATTTTTCGAGACTAATTTTAAGTTAAGTCCAGGTGAAACTGTGTTTGCTACCAGCGTATTTGGAGATGTTACAGATTCAGTTACTATACCTGAAGATTTAACCAGCGGACTTTCTTATGGAAGAGAGCCAGATGGAACAGGTTCATGGTGCTATTTTGATGTATCCTCTCCAGCAGTTGCTAATACGAACAGTTGGTGTTATGCCGGAATAGCCGAAGAACCTACTGTAAGCTTACCTTCAGGATGGTACACCTCAGACCAAACCTTAACTGCAGACGCACAATTTAGTGCAGTACGATTTTCTACAAATGGAGATACTCCTACCTTAGATTCGCCCTTATTTAGCGAAGTAGAGTTAGATGAAAATATCTCTTATTCATTCAGGTCATTCTCTCAGCAGAATCTTCTGCCTAGTGCAGTTGTAGATAGAACATATATTCTAGACGAGGATAATTATGAGCTTCCTGTATTCTCTATTCACACAGATGAGGCCCATCTTTGGGATTGGGAAGATGGCATCTATGTATATGGTCCTAATGCAGACTTAAATAATTATCCGTACTTCGGTAGTAATTTTTGGGAGCCATGGTCACGTTTTTCTAGAGTGGAATTTTTTAATGGAAATAAGGAGCTAAAAGCAGAAGAGTATTTAGACCTAGAAATTCATGGAGGATGGAGTAGGGGAGAGAGCCAAAAGTCTTTTCGGTTTGATTTTAAATCTGCTTACACTGGAAATTTAGAAGAGTCTCTGTTTTCTCAAAAGCCGTTTATAGAGGACGTAAATAATATTAATCTCAGAGCAGGAGGTCAGCATCTGTGGACAGATAAAATCCAAGATGGTCTTTTTTCAAGAGTAGTAAATGATTTAAATTTAGACAATATGGCTTATGAGCCATGCTTGCTCTATTTAAATGGAGAATTTTGGGGTGTTTATGCGATGCGTGAAAAAATGGATGAGCACTATGCAGAATCCAACCATGAGGTGAATTCTAGTGAAGTAGACTTGTTAAATTCTTGGGGAGTTTTAGAGGGAACAGACGCTCACTTTATAGAGACCTTTGAAGTTTTAATGCAGGCCAGTTCTAATCTTTCTGAGTTTTATCAAGTAGCTGATAGCAGGTTAGATTTAGAGAATTATATGGATTACTTTATAGCAGAAACCTATCTGCAAAATAAAGATTGGATGGGCATAGAATGGGGGTTAAACAACGTGAAATTATGGAGGCCTCAGACAGAAGGAGGAAAATGGAGGTACATGATGTATGACCTGGATTTTGGGTTTTCTTTTCTATGGGGTTCTGTTGAGGATAATTTTATAGCTAAAGCAAAAAATCCACCTTATCCGTCTATGCACTCGGAGTTGTTTAGTAAACTGTTAACCAATAATCAGTTTAAATGTGAGTTCGCTCAGCGCTATGCAGATGTAATAAATACAGTATTTCAGCCATCTTATTTCACCGAAAAAAAGGATGAGATAGTAAGCCAGATGGAAGGTGCTATGAACATTCATGCAGATAGATGGGCTGAAAACGTACCTGTGGAACAATGGTATGTAGATGTCAACCAAATAGCAAACTATAATACATCTCGAATTCCTACGGCTAGAGCACATGTAAATGATGAATTGAACTTAGGTGGTCAAACAGTAATGACTTTTGACGTACTTCCAGAAGGAGCAGGAACCATTCAAGTAAACACCATAGAGCCAGAGTCATTTCCATGGACTGGCGTATATTTTAACGGCTGCCCAGTTCAAATTATAGCAACTGCCAATGAAGGTTTTGTTTTTGATTCGTGGAATGCCAATGGGATAATTACAGAGGGCTTAGAGGAAGCTGTTTTGCTAGAAAATTTATTCCAGAACGATACGTTTACGGCCAACTTCCTAATTGCGGGAGTGGATGTAACAGAAATAGTAACTGTTACGAATTTAGAGGTGTTTCCCAATCCTACAAATGGATTTACCACTTTAAGTTATGAATCGTTCAAAGTAGAAGAGGTTCAAGTATCGGTCTATGATATGGCTGGAAAACAAGTGTTTTCAGGACAAGTGATGAAAAGAAATAGAGAATTGATATTTCCTATAGACTTAACCTTTTATGAAAAGGGAATGTATTTAGTAGAATTGAAGTCTGACTCTAACATAATTTCTAGAAGAGTAGCGTTGCAATAGTTGAGAGTTAGCACCCAGGAACCTTTCGTATTACGACTAAAACTAGTTATAGAATCAGAATTAATTAGAGCATTTTCTTCCTTTTAACTAGGTATTGAAGAAGGATTTGATTGAATCCAGCGTGGATGTCTGCCTCTACGAAATCTATTCCGTATTGTCCGCATTTTAGCTTGAGCTCAGCGCTAAATTCACTTACACCTTTTACATACTCCTCTCTTACATCTCTTGGGTTAACCTTTACTTCATTGCCACTTTCCATATCCACAAAAGTGTAAGGTCTGTTGGCAAAATCAAAGTCTATCTCCTTGGATTTATCTAAAGTATGAAATAAAATAACCTCGTGTTTGTTGTGTTTTAAATGTTGCAACGCAGAAAACAACTCCTCAGATCTTTCAGAGTTATCTAGCATGTCTGAGAATATAACTACAAGTGAGCGTCTAGGAATACTTTCCGCTATTTCATGCAGAGCCTCTATGGTAAATGTTCTTTTCTGGTTGGGCTTACCAATGCTGTTCATCAGCCCCTCTAGCTCATTGTAAAGAAACTGGTGGTGTGCAGCACTACTTTTAGCTTTGGTTTTTAAAGAAACAGTGTCAGAAAAAAGACTCAAGCCGACAGCATCTCTCTGCCTTCTGAATAATTCTATCATAGCTGCAGAGGCATATATAGAAAATTTCAGCTTGTTTAGGTCATCAGAGTCAGCTTTTACACCAGAAGGAAAATACATACTAGAACTATGGTCTATCACTAAATGACATCTCAGGTTGGTTTCTTCCTCGTATCGTTTCACAAAAAGTTTTTCGGAACGGGCATAAAGCTTCCAATCGATATGCCTGGTAGATTCTCCAGTATTATACAATCTATGTTCGGCAAACTCTACGGAGAATCCATGAAATGGGCTTTTATGCATTCCTGTTATAAATCCCTCTACAGCTTGTTTAGCCATGAACTCAAGCCTACTCAGCTGCTGAAATTTCCTTCTATCTATATTTAATGCCATCTTCTTTTCGGTAGACGCTAATTTAACGAAACTCGGCTACCAATAGTTGTGAAAAATCATTAATAGCGAAGTGTTGTATTCTGAAATTAGTTTTGTGCGTTACTTGACATAGTTATCTTGAGTTCAGTACGTGAGGAAAAGTGACAGCACCTAATCTCCGCCCTTCATGAATAAATATCTTAAAGCTTTTCTCACTTTAATTCATAGAAATAGGCCTACTTCTTCAAAATGAAATTATCTTTTACTAGGTTCGTGCCCAGTTACTATGTTCGTTCTCTTAAGCTCAGGCCCTCTAACTATTCTTGTAGTAATCGTTGGAGCTATTCTAGGTACATTTGTTTTTCGGTATGATAAAAAACTATTTACCTTTTTAGATGGAAGAAACTTTGCTTATAGGGTATGGATTTGCCATTGTTATAGGACTAATAATGGGACTTTTAGGTGGTGGAGGAAGTATACTTACCGTTCCCGTATTTGTCTATTTATTAGGTTTTGATGAGTTAACTTCTACAGCCTATTCACTGTTTGTAATAGGGGCGACTTCTACCGCAGGTGCTGGAAGAAATGTACTCAGAAAAAATGTAGATTTTATAAGTGCTCTGGTTTTTGGGTTACCCTCTTTCATAGCTATTTATTTTACGAGAAGGTACCTTATTCCAGAAATTCCAGAAGAAATATTCGCTCTGGGCACAGAGGTGTTTAACAGAAAAACATTGATGATGTTATTCTTTTCACTTTTATTAATCGTAGCCGCAGTGCCTATGATTAAGAAGAGAAAACTCATCTCTTTGGATGATTTGGACAGTGAGTTTTCTTATGCTAAAATGGTTTTTCAAGGTTCGTCAATAGGCTTTTTGTCTGGATTAGTAGGAGCTGGGGGCGGTTTTTTAATCCTTCCGGCTTTGGTATTATTATCGAAGCTTCCTATGAAGAGGGCTGTGGGAACTACATTGTTTATAATAGCATTTAATTCACTCATTGGTTTTTCTGGTGATGTTCAAAACATAGAGATTGACTGGATGTTTTTACTCCCGTTTACGGCATTTTCGATAGGTGGAATATTGCTTGGCGTTTATTTCTCTCAGTTTATAGAAGGACCTAAGTTAAAAAGAGTCTTCGGTATTTTTGTCCTGGTAATGGCCGCTTACATTATAGTAAAGGAGTTAATTTTATAGTGAAAGTTTAACATGAGTTTGGTTTAGGGTTGCAACACTTAAAGCAGAACGAAATAACTTTGTACAACAAATAAGAGCATGGTAATACAACAGATATATACAGGGTGTTTAGCGCAAGGTGCATATTACATCGAAAGTGAAGGAGAGGTGGCTATTATAGACCCACTAAGAGAAGTACAGCCATATATAGAAATGGCAAAGAAAAAGAGAGCGAACATTAAGTATATTTTCGAAACACATTTTCATGCTGATTTTGTTAGTGGCCACGTAACTCTTTCTGAAAAAACTGGTGCACCTATTATTTATGGGCCGATGGCTAACCCTTCTTTTCAAGCTGTTATAGCTTATGATGGCCAGGAGTTTAAGCTGGGTAACCTAACTATAGTAGTGCTTCATACTCCAGGGCACACTATGGAAAGCACCACTTATTTACTGAGAGACGCTGAAGGCAAAGACTCGGCCATTTTTTCTGGAGATACACTATTCTTAGGAGATGTAGGGAGACCTGATTTAGCGCAGAAGTCAGCTACTATGACTCAGGAAGATTTAGCAGGAATACTATTTGAGAGCTTGAGGACTAAAATAATGACACTAGCAGATGATATTACTGTTTATCCTGCTCATGGAGCAGGATCAGCATGTGGGAAGAATATGAGTAAAGAAACTGTAGGAAATTTAGGAGACCAAAAGGCTACGAACTATGCGTTGAGAGCAGACATGACTAAAGACGAGTTTATAGCAGAGGTTACAGATGGATTATTGGATCCTCCAGCTTATTTTCCTTTGAATGTAAAAATGAATAAGGAAGGTTATGCCAGCATAGATGAGGTGATAAAAAGAGGAGATGTAGCTCTTTCTCCCGAAGCGTTTGAAACGACAGCTAACGAGACGGGGGCAATAGTGCTAGATGTGCGTCACCAGGATAAATTTGTATTAGAGCATATTCCTAATTCTATTTTCATAGGAATTCAAGGTGGATTTGCGCCATGGGTGGGAGCACTTATCAAAGATGTGGAGCAGCCTATTCTTCTTGTGGTAGAAGAAGACGCCATAGAAGAGGCTATTACTAGATTGTCTAGAGTAGGGTTTGACAATTTATTAGGTTATTTAGAAGGAGGATTAGAGGAGTGGAAAGCAGCTCAAAAAGAGGTGGCGAGTTTAGAATCTATTTCAGCAGACCATTTTGCAGCGCAAGTATTGGAGGACGGAAGAAAAATATTTGATGTAAGAAAATCAGGAGAATGGGATGCTGAACATTTGCTAGGTGCAGAAAACGCGACATTAGGCGAGTTGAATAACTATTTGGCAGAATTCCCTAAAGAAGACAAGTTTTACATACACTGCGCTGGAGGTTATCGTTCGGTAATAGCTTCATCTATTCTTAAGTCACGAGGAATTCATAATATGATAAACGTAAAAGGAGGATTTGATGATATAAAGAATACGGAACTGAAGACGTCCGCTTTTGTTTGTCCAAATTCGTAGTCATTCTTTCTTAGCATTCAGCCTGCTGGTAGAGTCAGTATTTATAATTAAAGAACAATGAAACAATTAAACGCGCAGCAGTGGAAAGAGAAGCTAGATGCTTCACCAGACGGGGTTATCGTAGATGTGAGAACTCCATTAGAATGGGAGGAAGGGATAATTCCGAACGCAGTTTTAAATAACATACAAGAGCAACAAGAGTTTATGGATTACGTGGAGTCTTTAGATAAAGACAAGGAGTATTTCATCTACTGCAGAAGTGGTGCTAGAAGTGGAAATGCCTGCGCTTATATGGATAGTCTTGGGTTCACCAATACCTATAATTTGGCTGGTGGAATTATGAATTGGCCTTTTGAGAAGGCTTAGGAATTATTGTTCGTCTTTGATTGGCGTAAAAATGCTGTGATAAAAAGGATTGAAAAAACACCGCGCTTTTTTATGAGCTTCTCTCACTTTGGGTTTAGAGCGTTTCTTTCGAGTGACAAACATTGCGGAGAAAATAAGATGGACAAAAAGCGGAGCATACTGATAGCTCTAGACTCTAGAATGACTAATATTAGAATCTCGAATTAATCATTAATAATTAAAAAAAGTAAACTCTTTCACTAATTTTACTCAATCGAATTTCATTTATGGAAGTAACTTTTTTAGGAACAGGAACCAGTCAGGGCGTCCCAGTCATCGCTTGTGATTGTGCTGTGTGCAAATCTGAGGACCCTAAAGATAAAAGACTGAGAGTAAGTGTGCTTATAGAGGTGAATGGACTAAATATACTTATAGATTCTGGTCCAGATTTTAGGCAGCAGATGCTTCGAGAAAACGTCCAAAAGTTAGATGCCATTCTGTTCACTCACGAGCATAAAGACCACACTGCGGGATTAGATGACGTAAGAGCATTCAATTATAAGTACAAGAGGGATATGGATGTATATGCGCATCCTAGAGTTCAGGAAGCGTTAAAGATGGAGTTCAGTTATATCTTCGCAGAATATACATACACAGGAGTTCCTAAAGTTCAGCTACATAATATTTCTAAAGAAAGAGCCTTCACTATTGAATCTAAGGTAGAGGTTAATCCGATAGAAGTCTTGCATTATAAGCTACCCGTACTCGGTTTTAGAATAGAGAACTTTACATATATAACAGATGCTAAAACCATTTCTCCTGATGAAAAAGACAAGTTCAGAGGGACAGAAGTTTTAGTCTTAAATGCGTTGCACAGAAAAGACCATATCAGTCATTTCAATTTACAGGAGGCATTGGACTTAATAGCAGAAATTAAGCCTAAGAAGGCTTATCTTACTCATATTTCTCATTTGTTTGATAGGCATGAGGAAATTTCAAGAGATTTACCAGAAAATGTTTTTGTAGCGTTTGATGGCTTAAAAATAGAATTATAGATGAGAAATAAGCTGCTGTATAATTTAATAATAAAACCTCTTTCCTGGCTGCCGTTTTGGCTGCTTTATATGTTTTCAGATTTGGCTAAATTTTTTATTTACACCGTTTTTGGTTACCGAAAAAAAGTGGTGTTGACTAATATGAGAAATTCTTTTCCCGAGAAAAGCGAGGAGGAGATATCCAAATTAGCTAGCGAGTTTTATAGCCATTTTACGGATGTTATATTAGAAAGTGTTAAGCTGTTTAGCATTTCAGAAGCCGACCTAGCTAAACGAATGGTTTCTTTGAATTCTGAAGTCTTTGATGCTTACTATGAGGAAGGTAGGGATGTTATTGTGGTGTCTAGTCATTTCGGAAATTGGGAGATGTGTGCTACCTTCGGTCAGCATCACATGCCACATTCCACTAGAGGTGTTTACATGCCTATGAAAAACAAGTACTGGAACGAGAAGGCTAAAACATCTAGGTCTAGGTTCGGAATGAATCTAGTTCCTCGGAAAGAGGCGATTAGCCAGTTAGGTATCTCAGAGACCCCTGTAGCGCTCATTTTATTGGTAGATCAGAGTCCACATAAAGATAAAAGATGTTATTGGACTAACTTCTTAAATCAGGAAACAGCTGTAAACTTTGGTATGGAGAGGCTAGCTAACGACCATAACGCAGTAGTTATATATGGTCATATTCAAAAGGTAAAAAGAGGGTACTTCGAGGTGACGTATTCTGTTATATCAGATGACCCTACCTCTCATTCGTACGGATGGTTAACCGAGAAAACGACTCGTAAAATCGAAGAAAAAGTTAGAGAGTACCCTCAATACTGGCTTTGGACGCATAAGAGGTGGAAAAGAACAAGGCGAGAAGATGAAGAGTTATGTAACATAATAGACAAAGTATGAGTTTCGCAGATCATACGCCATTAGCAGAAAGGATGCGACCCAAAACTTTGGATGAGTATATCGGTCAGGGCCATTTGGTAGGTCCGAACTCTGTGCTTCGAAGAACCTTGTCTAGTGGGAATATTCCTTCACTAATTCTATGGGGACCTCCCGGAGTAGGAAAAACTACTTTGGCTCAGATTATAGCTACTTTGGTGAAAAGACCATTTTATACGTTGAGTGCTATAAGCTCAGGTGTTAAAGATATTCGTGAGGTAATCGAGAAGGTGAAGAACCAAGGGTTATTTGGTGGCGGAAGTGCTATTCTATTTATAGATGAGATTCACCGTTTCAGTAAAAGTCAGCAGGATTCTCTGCTAGGAGCAGTAGAAAAAGGAACTATCACACTAATAGGGGCTACGACTGAAAATCCAAGTTTTGAAGTCATTTCTGCACTTCTCAGTAGGTGCCAAGTGTATACCTTGAAATCTCACACCAAGGATGACCTAGAGGGTTTGTTAAAGCGAGCAGTGGTATCAGAATCTGAGTTAAAACGAAAAAAAATAAGTCTCGTAGAAACCAAGGCCTTATTAAAATTGAGCGGAGGAGATGCCCGAAGAATGTTGAATTGTTTAGAGCTTGTAATTTCCAGTGCCAACGAAGATGAGTTGGTCGTAACAGATGAGCTAGTAACATCTTTGGTGCAGCATAACTTGTCCAAATATGACAAGGACGGAGAGCAGCATTATGACATCGTTTCGGCCTTAATAAAGTCCATTAGAGGAAGCGACCCTAATGCGGCAGTTTACTACTTAGCCAGAATGATAGAAGGGGGAGAAGACCCTAAATTTATAGCCAGGAGATTATTGATCTCAGCGTCTGAAGATATAGGAAATGCTAATCCTACAGCACTTGTGATAGCTAATGCAGCATTCGATGCAGTAGAAAGAATCGGGTTCCCAGAAGGGAGAATAGTTCTGAGTCAATGCGCAGTTTATTTAGCCACTAGTCCTAAATCTAATAGTACGTATATGGCCATTAATGTGGCTCAAGGAGAAGTGCGTACTTCAGGTGACTTAGCTGTTCCGCTAGCACTTAGAAATGCACCTACAAAGCTCATGAGAGAACTGGGGTATGGTGAAGAATATAAATACAGTCATAACGGAGAAAGAAATTTTCAAAGTCAAGAGTTTTTGCCTGAAGAAATTTCAGGTATGCGGTTTTATGAACCTGGAAACAACTATAGAGAACTAAAGGATCGCCAGAAATTAAAAGAACTCTGGAAAGAAAAGTATGGATATTAGATGTTTATAATCAGTTTATTGTGTGTATTATTGACGGATTTTTAAGTTCTTGAAACCGTTAAGAAGTAGATTCTCCTAAATTTGCCGCAATTATCAAAAAACAAAAAATGAAGGCATATGTTTTTCCTGGCCAAGGAGCTCAATTTCCTGGGATGGCTAAAGATATTTATGATAGTAGTTCTAGAGCACAAGAGCGATTTGCTGAAGCTAAAGAAATCCTAGGGTTCGATATAAAAGAAATCATGTTCAATGGTTCCGACGAAGGTCTAAAAGAAACTAAAGTGACCCAACCGGCAATTTTTCTTCATTCCGTGTTATTGGCAGAAGAGTTAGGGGGTTCTTTCACGCCAGATATGACTGCTGGTCATAGTTTGGGAGAGTTTTCTGCTTTAGTAGCTTCTGGAGCATTAGACTTCCATAACGGATTAAGCTTGGTTTCCAAAAGAGCCATGGCAATGCAGAAAGCATGTGAATTAAATCCGAGCACCATGGCTGCTATTCTGGGGTTAGAAGATAATGTAGTAGAAGATATTTGTGCAGTTACAGATGGAGTAGTAGTAGCAGCTAACTATAACTGCCCAGGACAGCTTGTAATTAGTGGAAGTAATGACGCTATAGATAAGGCGTGTGAAGCATTAACATCTGCTGGAGCTAAAAGAGCTATAAAACTTCCAGTAGGAGGAGCTTTTCACTCACCGTTAATGGAGCCCGCTAGAGAAGAGTTAGCCGCAGCTATTCAAGAGGCTAATTTCAGTTCTCCTAAATGTCCGATTTATCAGAATGTTACTGCACTGCCAGAAACAGATGCTGCCGTTATCCAAAAGAATTTAGTAGCGCAGTTAACAGCTCCGGTAAAATGGACTCAGATTATGCAAAATATGATAGCTAACGGAGCTGCTTCAGTAGTAGAAGTAGGTCCTGGAAAAGTATTACAAGGATTGTTTAAGAAGGTAGACAGAAAGTTTGAGACATCTAGCGCTGAGATAGCAGGGATATAATCAAAAAAAAGGGCTTCCGTTTGGAAGCCCTCATAACTATATACAACTAAACTAAAATTTCAATCGGAAAACCAACTGAAATGTTTTTGGTCTTATTAATTAGCCCTAACTATTTATATGGCTTTATAGAGCTTCTATTTTTTCATCTTTTCTTTCTTTTTCGCTTCTGAGATTTTCTATTTCAGTATTTAGTCTTGAAATTGCTTAGTCAGCTAAGATGATTGTTCTTTCTACCTCTCAAAGGTGTTTTCAAAAATACAAATTCTAAAGTACATAATAGCCTTAAGTTCGATTGTTTTAAACAAAAATAACAAGTAAGGGGAATCTTTAATTTGAATAGAATATTATTTAATAAATTGTAAATAAGAACTTTATGTTTATTTTTTTTATTTGCGCATAGAGTGTTTAAGATCTACCATTTTCACATAATTCCACTCCTATTAAAGTTACACGATGTACATTTGTACAAAAAATTATAGACATGAATTCAGCGGCAGTAATTGGAGCAGGGACCATGGGTAACGGGATAGCACATGTTTTCGCTCAAAAAGGATATAACGTTTCTCTGATAGACGTTTCTCAGCCTGCTTTAGATAAAGCTTTGGCCACTATAGCTAAAAATTTAGACCGTCAGGTAACTAAAGGTATAATGGATGAGGCTGCTAAAGAAAGTGCGTTGCAAAACATTACCACTCATACTAAAATGTCTGAAGGCGTGAAAGGAGTGGAAATAGTTATAGAAGCGGCTACTGAAAATGTAGATTTAAAAATGAAAATATTTAAATCTTTAGATGAAATTACAGGAGATGATGTGATTCTGGCTACCAATACGAGTTCTATTTCTATTACTCAAATAGCTGCACAAACTTCAAAACCGGGTAACGTAATAGGAATGCATTTTATGAATCCTGTACCAGTAATGAAATTGGTAGAAGTGATTCGAGGGTATGCTACCTCAGATGAAGTTACTGCTAGTGTGATGGAGATGTCCAAAAATTTAGGGAAAGTTCCTACAGAAGTAAACGACTATCCGGGATTCGTAGCGAATAGAATTCTGATGCCTATGATAAATGAGGCTATAATAACACTGCACGAAGGAGTGGCAGGAGTGGCAGAAATAGACACAGTGATGAAATTAGGAATGGCTCACCCAATGGGACCTCTTCAGTTAGCAGATTTCATAGGGTTAGATATTTGTTTATCTATTATGAATGTGTTGCATGACGGTTTTGGAAATGGTAAGTATGCTCCATGTCCATTATTGGTAAATATGGTAATAGCTGGAAAACTTGGAAGAAAATCAGGTGAAGGATTTTACTCTTGGAGTCATGGAACTAAAGAACTAATCGTAGCAGATAATTTTAGTTAGTCATTGGTGGGGCTCTAGTACTATTTTATTTATTGAATGATAAATTCAGGTTCATAAACTTTCTGTAATATTGATATTAGGGTTTAATTTCACTCATTTTTCCATTAACAATCCAGAACCAAACGTTAAGATTTAGTTTAAGGTGAACTGCCAACCGTTATCTGTTCGGTCCATTCTTAGAATGTCCCAACGTATTAATTTAGCTAATGTGTCTTCTGCTTTCCAAGGCTTTTGTCGCATTATTTTGCAGAATCTCATGAAAGTGATGTACTGATTCTCTTGGAGGTATTTGAAGACCATCTCTTCTTTTTCAGTTATGGTAAGCTCTTCTCCGTGGTCTTTTTTTTCAAACTCCCACAACTTTAGTTGAACTCCATTCACCATATAGTTATGGTCTGCTTTTCTGATGTATGCCTTCCATGTATCGTCTTCCAATTTGGCATAGTGCGGCCTTTCTGTAGATTTTAAAACAGTAATTTCAAGCACGGTTTTGTTCTCTATTTTAAAAACTTTAGACCTGAACTCGACTTCAGGCTTGCAGTATAAATCAGAGGCTCCTTGAATCATGTGGTATTCCTCTTCAGGATCAACTCCTGATATTCTGCCGTTGTCTTTAATTCCGATTAATATTCTACCGCCAGAACAATTGGCAAAAGCCACTAAGGTTTTAGCTATTTTCTTAGAATCATCTATCCGCTGTTTAAAATCTTGTTGTTGATGTTCTCCCTGCGCTATGAGTTTTTGAATATAGAGTGACATGTAGCAGGTAAATCTAAAGTTTTCAGAGAAAGAAAGGTGTAGTCAATGTAACAAAGTTGGTTCAGTAATGAGAATGTAAGATAAGAAGTTTTAGGTTGAAAAGGTTCAGCAATTCTAGTTGAAGCTTACTTACTTGTTTTTATAAAATGATACTTGAATCCCCTCCTTGTTTTAGGATTGAGTAATTTCTATTAGTGGTGTTTATTAAGAGGCGTACAATGATTTTTAGTTGTCATTCCTGTGAAAAAGAGTGAATTTGTTGTATCCATAAAATTGAATCTTACTTCTGTAGACCAATAAAAACATCCTTAAATTCTGTCCAGAATTCATCTAATGAGATAAGTTGGGTTTTAAGAAACTGGATGGCTTGAGGTATATCCTCATCACGAAAAAAATTGATTTGAGCATCCTCACTCATAACCCGCGCACAAAAAATTCCTGATGCTTCTATTTTATGTTCGTCTAAAAAGGTAAGTGAGTTCGAAAAACTGCCTTGCATCACTGTTTTTAATTCTAGGAATTGTTCGAAAAACAATGCTCTTATGCTGGTGTCTTTATGCTGAAGATCTAGACACAATCTGCAGCCTTTACCATCGAACTCCATTCGGATATACAATTCTTTTACGCAACTTTTATAGGATAACCAACTGATTTTATTTCCGTGAACACCTCTGATAGACGTCATTTCTGAATCGAGGAGAGACCAGAAATCTGTTCTTCTTTTTTTGAGTTCTTCTTTAGGTAGCATTTAGAGGCAAACTTAATAAATGTTATTCTAACTAGGGTGAAATTGAAGCGTGAAGTATTCCAGAGTATTTATGGGTAGACCAAATGCTTATTTAGAGATAGCATTTTAATAACTTGCAAGTTTCGTGCTCATACAGCTGAGTGAAGTCTCAACAGTGCGACTTTCTTGGCCCACTAATTTTAATTCATTGGTATCTGCAGAGGAGGTTGTAGAACGCTTTTCTTAGCTCTTTTTTAAAGTGCAGTTTATCAAGTCTGACTTTCCTTTGTACATTTTTGTAGTATTCTAACATTTTTCGTAAGTGGGTTAAGTTTTTTTTACTAAAACAGATCAAATGCAATGATTAGATGGAAACATGTGATTTCATTTTTGTGAGGTCTTTCATGTTACGAAGGTTATGCGTTTTTGTTACTCTTAACAGGCATTTTTGAGTTTAAGTGTTTGACAGTGAATGTAAAAAAATGGATAACTCTGTTGAGAAAGCCAATTTTATTATCGCTCTGAGGTGACCTAAATCTTAACCAAAATGATGATCAATCAACATTTTTGATCGGATGGTTGATACAATAATTGATACTCCAGAATCATGCAAACATTGGCTATGTATTGTTCAACGATGTAAAAGAAAGAATTTCCAGATTACTCGGTTAGACTTTAAAACAGCATTTTAGAATTGATGTATTTGCTATCTTTGCAACGCTAAAAAAAACAATCATAAAAGAATGAAAGAAGTATATATAGTAGGCGCTAAAAGAACTCCAATAGGTAGTTTTATGGGTTCTTTGTCAACAGTATCAGCTACTAAGCTTGGTGCGGCTGCCATTAAAGGGGCAATAGAGTCTGCTGGAGTAGATGCAGCTCAGATTCAAGAGGTTTTTATGGGAAATGTGATGAGTGCTAATCTTGGTCAAGCACCGGCTAGGCAGGCAGCTTTATTTGCAGAAATTCCTAATAGTGTTCCGTGCACTACGATAAATAAGGTATGTGCCTCTGGAATGAAGGCTATAGCTCTAGGAGCTCAATCTATAAAAACAGGAGATAATGACCTAGTTGTAGTAGGTGGAATGGAGAATATGAGTATGGTTCCTCATTATATGGGTGCCAGGACTGGTCAGAAGCTGGGAGATATAAAGTTAGTAGACGGTATGGTGAAAGACGGTCTAACTGATGTGTACAATAAAACGCACATGGGAGTTTGCGCTGAGTTATGCGCTAAAGAGAAAAATATTTCTAGAGAAGAACAAGATGCGTTTACTATTGAATCATATAATAGATCTACTGCTGCATGGAGTGCTGGTAAATTTTCTAATGAAATAACTCCAGTAGAAATTCCTCAGAGAAGAGGTGACGCTGTTATCTTTTCTGAAGATGAGGAATACAAGAATGTGAAGATGGAAAAAATTCCAACACTTCGTCCTGTATTTGATAAAGAGGGAACAATAACTGCGGCGAATGCTTCGACACTCAATGATGGAGCTTCTGCACTGATCCTGGCGAGTGCTGAAAAAGTGGCGGAATTGGGGTTAACGCCTATCGCTAAAATTAGAGCTTGTGCTGATGCGGCTCATGCTCCAGAATGGTTTACTACTGCACCGAGTAAAGCGCTGCCTGTTGCTTTAAAAAGAGCAGGTTTAGAGAATAGTGATGTAGATTTCTGGGAATTAAATGAAGCTTTCGCTGTAGTAGGGATAGTTAATAATAGAGAGTTAGGATTAGATCCTTCTAAAGTAAATGTAAATGGTGGAGCGGTTTCGTTAGGCCATCCTTTAGGAAATAGTGGTTCTAGAATTATAGTAACGCTAATAAATGTGTTGAAGCAGAATGGTGGGAAAATCGGAGCTGCTGGAATATGTAATGGCGGCGGAGGCGCCAGCGCCATGGTAATAGAAAACGTATAAATCAGTTTATTTTAGATAAAAAAAACCTCGCGAGTGCTTCTCACGAGGTTTTTTGTTTTCTCTACTCACTTAACTATTCTTTTCTGCTGAGTCTATTTTAGCTTGAAAAAGCAGCTATTTCTTTTGCTGATTTAGAACCTCTCGTTTTAGCAGTATCTAATTTTGACAGGGTCTCATGTCCAGTTTTCTTCTGAATTCAAACTAGTGTTTTTTTCTAAACCGGGAAATAGACTTTTTTGCAAATCCTTTAAAGAAATCATACATCCCAAAAAGATAGCCATAGGCTAGTAAGAATAGGATGTAAACAGGAAAAATAAGAATGAAATAAATCACGGAGAACAGCACAGATTTTTCACCACCAGTGAAAAAAGCCACCATGGGCTTTTTCAGAAAAGCGATAGTACTTCCTGTAAGTGCAAATACAATTAGTATAAGAATCACCTGTTTACCGGTGACTCCCCATCTGTTCTGTAATTTTTCTAACCAACCCATCTTTTGATTATTTATTTTAAATTCATATGCTAATTATAGCACTATTTAATGGTGCTTTCGGTTTTTTAAACTCATAAACTC
>DDEI01000007.1:17211-52899 GCA_002336675.1 Flavobacteriales bacterium UBA1958
TAAACTCATAAACTCTACTCCACTAAAGAAATTCGCACCTTCTTTTTCTTCAATCTAGAATTATTCAGCGTCTCAATCAGGATGAAAGCTTTGTGAGCTGGCACCGCTACAAAAGAGCTTTCTTGTTTGAGCTCTATAATTCCCAGTTCGTCTTTTTTAAGTCCACCTTGCTTGAAAAACAGCCCTGCTATGTCGCCCTTAGAGATTTTGTCTTTTCTGCCCCCAGAAATATGAAGTGTTTCCCATTTGCTTTTTACAATTTCAGTAGTTGAGTCTATTTTTAGTTCCTGATAATCGGTAATGAAATCTGGCAATTCCTCGTTCTCCCATTTGATAATGATTGCTCTGCCGTTTCTGTTCATTCTAGCCGTACGGCCATTTCTGTGAGTGAACTCATCAGCTTTTTCAGGAATCTCAAAGTGGATAATATAATCCAGCTCAGGGACATCTATTCCCCTAGCGGCTAGGTCAGAAGACACTAATATTCTCTCCGTTCCATTACGAAATTTCATCAGTGATCTCTCTCTGTCTATTTGTTCTAAACCACCATAAAAAATGGTGTGTCCAATGTTCTTTCGTTGTAAGTCATCACTAACCTCCAGGATAGTATCTTTTAAGTTACAAAAAACGATACCGTTTTTATCTCCCAAATACCCCAAAATTCGCTCCAGCATAATGAGCTTATTCTTCGAGTGAGAAACGACCACTTCCACTTTTAAGCGAGCCACACCCTCAGATAGGTAATCCAGTTTTACCGGATTTTTTATTCTCGTAAAAGCAGGAATCCCTACCTTTTGAGTAGCAGAAGTAAGCACCTTCTTTTTAAGCATAGGCAGCGCATCCATAATTTCGCGCATCTCATTTTCGAATCCCGTCTCTAAAGATTTATCGAACTCATCTAGGATGAGTGTGTGTACATTTTTAGTGTAAATATTTTCTCTTCTAATATGGTCAGCTACTCTTCCAGGAGTTCCTATGAGTAGCGCAGGAGAGTGCTTTAGTTCAGCTTTGTCCTTAGAGCCAGAACGTCCACCATAAACAGCATTTATCTTGTATCCGCTGCCTATTTCTCTAGCCACTTGCTCTATCTGCATAGCCAGTTCTCTAGAAGGAACCAGTATCATGGCTTGTAGCTCATTATCAGTTCTATCTAAATCCTCTAGAAGAGGAAGTAAAAAAGCCAGAGTTTTCCCTGTTCCCGTAGGAGAGAGGATAATGGTTTCAGGATTATCAAGAATGACCTCATAGGCCTCTTTTTGCATGGCATTCAGTTCTCTAATTCCGAGTTTTTTAAGAATGGTATCTAGATTTTTTATTGGAGCAGACATGGACGCAAAGGTATTTCATTTAACCCCTAAAGATGAATATAGATTGGAACCAATTTCATACTGGTTAATTGATGAAACCGTTTATTTAGATTTCAATTTAATCCCAAAGAAAATGGTTCTAGGTTGAGAAGGGCCGTACACGAAATTACTGTCTCTGTTTTTACCTATATCAAACTGATCTTGGTAGGAATTCAAAATATTTTTCACCCCAGTGTAGAGCTCAATTTTAGAATTCATTTTTTTCAATCCGATAGAATACACGAACTTGAAGCTTACTTCAGAAAAAGAATCTGAACTAATTATTTCATCTACAGTTTGATTCGGAGCACCTGCGAAATGCGGGACCAGCATACTTCCAGTATAGATGTAATTAAGGTTGGTATTTATTCTTTCAGAAGGTGTAATACTCAGCGTAGCAAAACCATATTCATTAGGTGTTCTCACAAATTCAGTGATTCCATCTAGGCCATCTATATAAGACACTTTATCATCAAACTCAGAAGTTTGAACGGTGATCCCAGCTTCTAGTTGCGCTTTTCGGTTATAGTTGGCTCTTAGTTCTAAAATACCTCCAGTAACGGTAGCTCCCTGACCGTTTTGCTTTATGAATGTTTCACCGAACTCATCTTCTCCAGTAGGATCCAGATAGAACGCTCTGTTTAATCGGGTATAAAATCCTTCAAGTGTGAACCCTACGATAAACTTGTCTGTAGGCCTATCATAATTCACAGACCCGCTCAAGCTCTGAGATTTCTCAGGAATTAAATCCGGAGAGAGACTTACTCTAGAAACTCCACCACCAGCAAAAGCGATGTGCAAGTCAGCATCGAATGCTTGGGGCGCTCTAAAACCTGCTCCATAATTCACTCTGAGCTGCGTATTCTTTTTCAGTTTGTATAAGAGAGAGGCACGAGGACTAAATATAGGCTGGTTCACTAGATTGTGTATATCCATTCTCACGCCAGATAGCAGAGTGATATTCTTCACTATGTTCCAGTCGCTTTGTAGAAAAGTACCGTAATTTCTAGTCGTTTGATCTATCAAGTAATTGTATGCTGGAATAACATCATTGACTTCATCATAGATAAATTCAGTACCTAGAGTGAATACATTCTCTCCAGTTAGAAACTTGTTTATTTTATGATTTAGCTGCACACCGCTATTAACCGTAGTTACATCAGAAGTTCCATAAGGAGGATTTTCTAAATGCTCTAGTAGCGCTTCATCTTCGTCAGGAATAATTCCTGTGTAGTGATCTCTAATTGTGGATTGCAATGCTGCGTAAGTGATAAGGCTAGACTTGTTCTTATTGAAATTAATCTGATAATCAGCACTTCCCATCCACACATTGTGAGTTCTTTCTTCCGACTGAGCTGCTAAGTAAGCAGGTTTTTCGGTGACCATTTCTCCACCGAATCTATACTCGTTTAGGTTGCTCAGACTTACTTCAAGCTTCTGATTGTCGTTCGGCAAAAAGAACATGTTCACCCCTACAGAGGTGTTTTCTATTAGCGGTATTTCAGAAAAATCATCACCATTATGGTCATAGAACCCCCTATTTCTATTATTTATAAAAAGGGAGATACCAGAATTAGAAGACTTAGAAACTAATGTAGCGTTAGCTAGAATTTGGTTATCGCTAGTCTGCTTGTTGATATTCTGGTAGTTGTAATTAAACTCGTAGCTGTTCTTTCTTGGAGTTTTGGTAATTACATTTACAGTTCCGCCTATAGCGCTAGAGCCGTATAATGAAGAACCTCCACCGCGCACTACTTCTATGCGCTCTATCATATTTACAGGAAGCTGTTCCATACCATAAAGCCCGGTAAGCGGACTGAAAATAGGTCTTCCGTTAATCAATATTTGTGAATATCCACCCGCGAGCCCATTCATTCTTAACTGAGTGTAGTTACAGGTTTGACAGTCGTTTTCTACCCTAAGTCCCGGTTGAAACCTAAGTCCCTCAGATAGGTTACACGCCTGTACATTATCGAGCGTTTTACTGCTCAGTACATTGACTATCACCGGTGAGTCCGTTTGTCTTTTATACGTCTTAGTTCCAGAGATAACTATTTCATCTAAATCCATAGTTTGTTCAGTAAGGAAGAACTCGAGATGTAGATTTGGAGAGTCGCTGTTCAGTGTGATTTCCTGAGAAACTACTTCATAGCCTATGTAGCTAGCGATGATTTTATAGGTCCCATAAGGAATGTCATGGAGATGCACTCTACCACTAGAGTTAGTTACAGCATTAGCGCCTATCGTATCTATGCTCAGCGTAGCAAAGGAAATAGGTTGGGATTCCTTTTTCACTATGGCATGGATATCACCCATTTGACAGAAAGCTATAGGTGAAATTAAGATGAAAGTAAAGAAAAGTATATTTTTTAGGGAAATCATTTATTATTATTTAGGAATGCAAATATATAATTTTTAGGTGCACCTAAAAATGGAATGGCATTAAATTATCTCTTTTAATTTTGAGCGTTTATTTCGTCTATTAATATTTCACCATTTCATTCTTAACTAATTCTTCATGCACAAGATTAAGTAGCGCCTCATTGTTCTAGATTACACATACTAAATCACACCTCCATGAGTGAACCAGAAAACATTGTAGAAATTAAGCACGCCACGATAGCACAGGCGGATAACATCATCCTGTCTGGAGTAAACCTAGAGATTAAGGAAGGGGAGTTTATTTATCTGATAGGTAGAACTGGCTCGGGTAAGTCCAGTTTAATGAAAACGCTTTATGGGGAGATAAAGCTAAAATCTGGAGAGGGAAGTGTTTGTGGATATGATTTGGTAAAGATGAAGAGGAAACAAGTTCCCTTTTTAAGAAGAAAAATAGGGATTGTCTTTCAGGATTTCGAGTTACTGATGGATAGGACAGTAGAGGATAATTTATTCTTTGTAATGAAAGCTACGGGCTGGAGGGACAAGAAGAAGATGGAGGTGAGAAAAGACGAGGTCTTGGATGATGTCGGTTTAAAAACCAAAGGATTCAAGATGCCTCATGAGCTTTCTGGTGGAGAGCGGCAGAGAGTATCTATAGCCAGGGCGCTAATTAATGAGCCTGAGTTGATTTTGGCTGATGAGCCCACAGGAAATTTAGACCCGAAGACTACAGAAGATATTTTAAGCTTATTGCACGGCATAAGCCAGCAGGGAATTCCAGTAGTAATGGCCACACATGATTATATCTATATGAAGAAATTCTCTTCACGGGTGCTTATATGCGAAAACGGAAAGTTGGTTTCTCAGTCTGAAGTAGACGATATTATTCAATTTACTGAATTAGGTTAGTCATGCTTAGTGTCCTCATTCCAGTATATGAATATGACGTTTGCTTGATGGTAAAGGAAGTTCATCGTCAGGCTTCATCGCTGGGCATTGATTTTGAAATCATCTGCTTAAATGATGCATCTTTTAGTCGAAATCCTGCCACAGAACTTTCTAATTTTAAATGGATAGAGAATAAAACTAATTTAGGGAGAGCAAAGAGCAGGAATAAGCTAGTAAGCGTTGCAATGCATAAAAACCTTTTATTCTTAGATGCAGATATGCAGCTCACTAACCCTGATTTTATAAAGAATTACGTTACTCATCTTGATTCTTCTCTGGTTATTTGTGGAGGCATAATTTATCAGAAGAAACCTCCGAGGACCGGCTTAAGGCTAAGATGGAATTACGGAAACACCTATGAGTCTGGAACTGTTTTAGAGAGGGCAAAAGAACCTTACGGGTCTTTTATGACAGGTAACTTCTTGGCTACTAAAGAAGTTTTGGAGAACCATCCGTTTGATGATACTATTATTATTTATGGGCATGAGGATACGCTATTCGGCAAGGCGTTATTGGATGGTGGTATTTCTATTTTGCACATAGAAAATACGGCACTTCATGCAGGGCTAGAAGAAAATAGCGTGTTCATAGAGAAAACCAAGGAGGGTCTGAAAAGTTTACTTGAGATGTATACAGAGAAGAAAATTACTCGTGATTATTCGTTCATAATTAGAACTTTTGAGTTTCTTAAAAAGTCTAGAGTAACTGGTTTAATAATCTTCTCTATTTCCCTGGGAGAAAAATTATTTTACCCGAATATATTGGCTCAAGGAAAGCATATATGGTTCTTCCAGCTATTAAAATTAAAATGGTTTGTAGAGCTAGCTAGGAGGTCTTAGCAGCTTTCCACTTGTCATGCTCTTCGGTAAGTTTCTTTTTGGTGTATAGAGCGAAATCTCCATTCATCATCCAAGCGTAATATCCTCTTTCTTTTTCGAAGATAGCAGTTAGTTTATCTCCTTTGAATTTCCCGAAATTAAGACATACATCACCATCGGCATCGTAGACTAGCCTTCCTGCAAAATCTGCAACTTTATGCCTCTGACTGGTGTTGTGTAAAACCTCCATATCATTTTGTACAGGCTTTATGAATTCCCCTTTATCGTTCAATACTTCTACATCTTTGTAGCGCTCTATTTGCGCCTTAAGAATTTCATAAGTAGCTAAAGTATCTGGAAGAGCTTCGTGGGCATCTGGTAGTTCTTTTCCGCAGTAGAATTTATATCCAGCACCAAGTGTTCTCTTTTCCATCATATGAAAAATTACTTGAACATCTAGGACATTTCTATCTTCCATGTTAAAGTCCACACCGACTCGCATGAACTCTTCTGCTAGAAGTGGAATATCGAATTTATTGGAATTAAATCCTGCTAAATCACAGTCATGAAGAAATTTGAATAACCCTTTCGCTATTTGTCTAAAAGTTGGTTGGTCAGCTACATGTTCATCGAATATGCCATGAATAGCACTTGTCTCAGCTGGAATAGGTATTTCGGGGTTCACTAAAAATCTCTGTTGGTCTCCACCTTTCTCAGGTCTGGTGATGATAGTGCCATCGGGCATTACTTTGACGCAGGCTATTTCTACTATTCGGTCTTTAGATACGTTTATACCAGTGGTTTCTAGATCGAAAAATACGAGGGGTTTTTTGAGATTTAATTGCATGTTGATAGGTGGAAATGGATTGAGATACGAAACCTTTTTTTTAATTTGTTTAATAAAAGGCAAATGTTAGACTTCGGATTGGGGATTCGGATAGGTCTGATTCGAAGATAAAAAAGGGCGTATCGGCTTAGGTGATATAGCCCTGTTTATGAAAAAATATTATTTAGCGGAGAATTTAATGTTTTGATAACTATCATAAGTGGCTGTATTTTTCTTTGCATCACTTCTTAAGAAGTTCTATTTGTTCTTGAAGTTTTTCTCTAGATTCATCACAAGGAATTCCTTAAGTTGTTGTTTGGGTTAAATCTTATTTGGAAAGTTGGACAGGAAGAAGGAATATTTCTCTATCAATAGTTTGATAACCTGACTCACATGTTACGTCGATAGACTCTTCTTCTACTAATTCGTCATTCACGAAGTATCCTATTTCATAAGTTTCACATGTTGGAAGAATAGCTATATAACTACCATCTCTTTGTCTAACTCTATATTCAGTTCGTTCTCCAGTATTTTTATTAGTCGCGACTACCAAACAATTATCAGGTATTTTTTCTCCTTCTGCTGGATATATATAACCTTTCAGAACAGATAAGTCAGAATCTATTTTAGATTCGGGCAAGTCTATTGAGTAGATGTCTTTAAGGCCTAACCCGCCTTTTTTTCCAGAGGAGTAATAAGCTCGCTTATTGTCAGCAGTTGGATAAAAGTACACGTCTGCATCTGTCGTGTTTATGGGGTATCCCATGTTCTGAGGTTTAGACCACGCTCCGTCATCTCCTAAGGAGGAGGAGAAGATATCGAAATCTCCCATACTGGTATGACCGTTAGAAGAAAAGTAAAGTGTTTTTCCATCTGCTGAAAGGAAAACAGCATCTTCATCATAAGGCGTGTTTAATTCCGGCCCCACGTTTAGCGCTTTACTCCATTTATTGTTAGGTAATTTCACACATCTATAAATATCTCTTCCACCATACCCGTTCTCTCTATCGGAGATAAAAAACAATGTCTTCTCATCACTAGAAACAGTGATGTGTGTTTCCCAGGCTGGTGAATTAATGTCAGAACCCATAGGCTCTGGAGTAGTCCAGATTTCCCCCACAAGTTGACTTTTGTAAATGTCGCCATTTCCACCTTGATCAAAATAGATGTAAAGCGTTTGGGCATCTGGTGAAACACTAATAGAAGCGGCATGCTCATCCGTATTAATGTTTAGAAGTTCCGGACTCTGCCATTCGTTGTCCTGATCTCTGTAACTCACGTAGATGTCTTCTTTGTTCTCGCCAGTGTCATCATCCGTAATTCTAATATTTGTACTATCCACTCTAATTCTTCTAGAAGTGAAGAATAGTGTTTTCTCATTAAGCGAAATTACAGGTGAGTAGTCATTATAGCTACTATTAATAGTGCTATCAGCATTTGATATGCTGTATTTTTGTGGGTTAGCCACTTGATAAATAGCTTCATCACACATCTCTATCTGCCTCTCAGCTAAGGAAACTAATCTATGCTTACTCGGGATTTCTGCTATTAACTGATTATAATTGATTATTGCCCTCTCCATTTGATAATCTAAATGAAGAGCTCGAGATAAAAAGTACCTAGAATCTATTGGCGCTTTTTTCTCGCTTGGATCATATGGGTCATAATTTTCAGATACTCCTGATTCAACGGCTTGCTCTAGATATTTTAGTGATTCTAGTTTTCTGTTTGCCGTTTCTAAAAGACAGTAACCAAGTTTGTAATTCACATTTCCGTTGGATGGGTCTTCTAAGACGAGTTGACTCCAAATATCTGAAGCTCTATTCCAAAGCTTTTCTTCCATTAGCTGATTCGCCTCTAAAAATTTATAGTTGAAGTTTGACCCGGATATTTGAGCATTCACTCCAGATACTAAAAGAGAGAAGAATAAAAGTGCTACTCCTTTTTTCATTGTCATTTAATATTAGTGCAGTCTTGAAAACATAAAGGTACTAATTAAGCCTGTTAATCAGTTGATTCGGGATGAATTAGTTTTACAGTTCTGTGTTAGTGTCGAAATTCTCTAGGTACTCAGCAACTCGTTTTACAAATGTGCCTCCGAGCATTCCATCTACTACCCTGTGGTCATAAGAGTGTGAAAGGAACATCATGTGTCTGATTCCAATTAAGTCACCGTGCTCAGTTTCTATTACTGCCGGCTTCTTTCGTATAGCTCCTGCGGCCATAATAGCTACTTGAGGTTGATTAATAATAGGAGTTCCCATTACGTTACCGAATGTCCCCACGTTAGTGAAAGTATATGTCCCGCCTTGAATATCTTCTGGTTTTAGAGCGTTTGTTCTAGATCTGTTTGCTAAGTCATTAACTTTCTTAGCTATTCCACTCAGGTTCAACATATCTGCATCTTTAATCACCGGAACGATTAGATTTCCTGTAGGTAGTGCTGCTGCCATTCCTATGTTAATGTGTTTTCTCTTAATGATTTTCGTTCCATCTACAGAAACATTAACGCCTGGCATATCCTTAATAGCCTTTGCTATAGCCTCAATAATAATAGGAGTGAAGGTGATTTTTTCGCCTTCTTTTTCCATGAATTTATTTTTGACTCTGTTTCTCCAAGTAACCACATTAGTCATGTCTACTTCTACGTAAGAAGTAACATGAGGACTAACTTTTACAGACATGACCATATGATCAGCTATAAGCTTTCTCATTCGGTCCATTTCTATGATCTCATCTCCACTTCCTGCAGAAATCACAGGAGCCTTGGATTGAGATACAGCAGGATTTATTTTTTCATGTTTGTTTTTTGTTGCCTGAAGAGTGAGATTGGCGTTTTGGTCCAGAAGTGCAGCTGCAGAGTCCTTATTTTCAATGTAATCTAAAATATCACTTTTAGTTACTCTACTTGCTTTGCCTGTACCGTTAATTCCGTCTAATTCGGTTTGTGAAATCCCTTCGGTCTTAGCTATATTCTTCACAAGAGGGGAATAAAACCTATTATCGCTAGATTTGATAGAGACCGATTCAGTTATATCTAGCGGAGCAGATACTACTTTTATAACTTCAAGAGCAGGAGCTGCTGGAACCTCTGTCTTCGCAGCAGGTGCTTTGACTGTGGTCTCTTTACCTCCAATATTATAAATAGCGATTGGGTCTCCTACTTGAACTACATCGTCCTCATTTACTAGGACTTTGACTAGTATTCCGTCTTCAGGAGCTGGAACTTCAGAGTCTACTTTGTCTGTAGCTATTTCTACTATTGGCTCATCAGCTTCTACGCTATCTCCTTCACTTTTTAGCCATTTGATAATCGTAGCTTCTGCCACGCTTTCTCCCATTTTAGGTAATAGAATCTCTATTTCTGCCATGCTCATACATTAATTTAATCACCCACGAAATTAAGGATTTATGCTGTGTAATCAGAACAAAATTGACCTAGATATTAAGGGTTTTATACAGTTAAATTTCTCAGGTTTTTAATAAGTGTAAAAAGATCATTTCTCCATTTGTAATCCCTAGCGTATAGAACGTTCATTTTCTGAATAATATCTACTGAAGCAGACTCTTTTACCGTAGGAATGATGCATGGTTTTAGGTGTGGTAGGTTTTTAGGCTTATTTGTTTTCCCTGCATATCCCACCAGAGTTTTGCTGCCAAGCACTAATTTCCCTATGTTTTTTACCAGTTGAACTATTGATTTGTTCATGATGGTCAAAAACGGAAAGAGTATAAATAGAAATATGCCTGCGCACAAATCGAATGTTCTCTTTTTCTTTTTATTCTCGTTTTTAGAAATAGAGTTCACGTCTAGAATAAACAGATCTCCCTTTTTATCGATGCTGTTACTTCCAATAATATATAGAGATTCTGGAGGTGCGATTTTGAAATCTATATGCTTATTAAGAGACAAACTCATTAATCGAATAATGTCAGATGAACTTAAGTTGACTGCGCAAAAAACGATTTCATTTAAGTTGTATACATTGATTAATTCGTCTATCTGATCGATCTTTTCCTTATCCTTTTGAATGTCAAAATGGATGTAAGCAGAGTCTAAAGTTCTGGTTTGAGAAATTAATTCTGTAACTCTATTATACTCAGTAGTGTCGCCGATTATTCCAAATCGGGTGCTCTTGTCTGTTCTAAAGGGAAATCGCTTTTTAGATATTGTGTTGAGTAACCCTCTGGACGCCATTAGGTATAATCCAGCTATAAGAGGTGATAATAAAATGATAGCTCTAGAGAAGCGCATAGTGTCTGGCATTAAACTATAAATCCCTAATGAAATAGCGAAACCTAGAATACATGACTGAAAGAGGTTCCATTTTTTCCATGGTTTTCGAAAGGCTCCTCGTAAAAATAGTGAGCTTATATAGACTGCAGAAACTCCGAGTAGGACCTTGTTGGTTAGGTCTTTATCGTAGTCTATTAGTTGCCATTGGCCATACCATTGCAACGCAAAAAGGAATAGTCCAAATAGTACTAAAAAATCGAATGCAGGAAGGGTGATTTTCTTTGTAAAGCGCACCAGTATGGACCATGATGCTCTTAGCCAAATCGCTATGTTTATCAGTCTAGAAAATATAGCGGCATTTTTAGAGCTAAAATGCTTTTTGGCGAAAATTACCATGGCATTATAGAAAACGAAGACGTAGTTCAGGCTTCCTTTTTTTGTGCTCTCTCCTTTGTAATGTATTATGCTGGTTTCTGGGAAATAATAATTCTTATATCCACCAAGAGTAATTCTGTAGCTGAGATCGATGTCTTCTCCGTACATAAAAAACGCCTCGTCTAACAACCCTACTTGATCCAATGCTTTTTTTCTCATAAACATAAAAGCACCACTTAGAATTTCTATTTCATTGGTGTCATCGAGTGATAAATGGCCTAAGTAATATCTGTTAATTCTCTTAGATTTGGGGAATAACTTATTTAGTCCAGTAATTTTATAGAAAGCTGTTTCTGGGGTAGGAAGACCTCTTTTCGATTCGGGAAGGATTATTCCTTTTCCATCGACCATTTTCACGCCTAAGCTTCCCGCTTCAGGCCGCTTATCCATGAATGTAATACATTTCTTAAGTGTATCTTCCTCTATGACTGTATCGGGATTTAGGAGAAGAATGTACTCAGCTGAAGACATTCTCATGGCTTGGTTATTCGCTTTACTGAAACCTAAATTTTCTTTGTTGTCTAATACTATAACAGAAGGAAATTTTTCTTGTACCATTTTCACAGAGCCATCTACCGAGGCATTATCTACCATGTAAATGTCTACGTCTAATCCTTTAGAGGCTTTAAGCACAGAAAAAATACACTGTTCTAAAAAGTACTCTACGTTATAATTAACTATGATTACGGATAGTTTCATGCTATTTGGCCATAGATTCTGAGTAAGGAGAACGATTGGTAATAGACCTTCCCAATGAAATTTCATCTGCGTATTCGAGGTCATCTCCCACGGCTATGCCTCGAGCGATCGTGGTTACTTTGATGTTTAGCTGGTCTAATTTCCTGAAAAGATAAAAGCCTGTAGTTTCTCCTTCCATATTTCCTTTAAGAGCTATGATTATTTCTGTTATGGGTTCAGCTTCTGCCCGTTCTATTAATGAAGAGATATTAAGGTCATTTGGTCCTATGCCATCCATAGGGGAAATCACTCCACCTAAAACATGGTAAACACCGAAATATTGAGAGGTGCTCTCTATAGCTAATATGTCCCTGATGTCTTGGACGACACATATTTGATATTTATCGCGACTCTTAGAGTTGCAAATAGAGCACAACTGTTCATCCGAGATATTTCTACATTTTTCACAAAACTTTATTTGAGCCTTTAATTTGGTGAAAGCATTAGAAAACCTATCGATCTCATGGGTTTCTCTTTCTAGGAGATTCAGAACTAATCTTAGTGCTGTTTTCCTTCCTATGCCCGGAAGAGAAGACATTTGGTCTACTGCTTCTTCTATTAATTTACTGGAGGAACTGTTGTTCATGGTTCAAAGGTAATGCACCGCGGATAACTTGTATATCTCTGTGTGTAAAAATTCTACGACGGAGGTTTAAACTTTCTAATTGTCTATGAAATTGCGTAGATATTAAAAAATAAACATCACATGACGCCCAAACTTATATTAGGATTTGTTGGATTATACTTCTTAGTTCTCTTTGCGATAGCTAGATGGACTTCAAAAGGTGCTACTAATTCAGATTTTTTTGTAGCTGGAAAAAAAGCTCCGTGGTATTTGGTAGCTTTTGGAATGATAGGCGCATCTCTTAGTGGTGTTACGTTTATTTCCATTCCAGGGCAGGTTGAAGGAAGTGAGTTTAGCTACATGCAGATGGTTTTGGGTTACATTTTGGGTTATGTAGTGATCGCTTACGTTCTAATTCCAGTTTTTTACAGACTTAATTTAGTTTCTATTTACACCTACTTAAAAGGGAGGTTCGGAACGGTAAGTCATAAAACTGGAGCTGCATTTTTTCTTTTTTCCAGAACGTTAGGAGCGGGAATTAGACTTCTTTTGGTGGCCAATGTTCTTCAGTATTTAGTTTTTGAACAATGGGGAGTTCCATTCGAGATTACCGTATTATTATCCATAGCATTAATCTGGTTCTACACAAATAAAGGAGGGTTAAAAACGATTATTTGGACGGATACTCTGCAGACTGGGTTTATGCTTGTTTCTCTTGGGTTGACGATTTACTTTCTTTCTGCAGATTTAGGTTTCGAAGGAATTTCGGAAACGTTCAGTCAGGTCGGAAATAGCAAATACGCGAAAATTTTCTTTATGGACGACTGGTTAAGCGGAAATTATTTTTACAAGCATTTTTTCGGAGGAATGTTTATAGCTATCGGCATGACAGGATTGGACCAGGATATGATGCAGAAGAATCTAAGTTGTAAATCTGCTAAAGAAGCTCAGAAGAACATGATGAGTTTTACCGCAGTGCTGGTTTTTGTGAATTTATTTTTTCTAGGGTTAGGTGCTCTTCTTTATATGTATGCGAGTAAAATGGGGATAGAAGTGCCAGTTGTAGAAGGAGTTAAAAGAACAGATTTACTTTTTAGTAATATAGCCTTGAATTCAGGATTAGGAATGTCTGTAGCTGTTTTCTTCTTGCTTGGATTAATAGCGGCGGCTTATTCTAGTGCTGATTCTGCGCTAGCTTCTTTAACCACTTCTGTAAGTGTGGATTTTTTAGACATAGAGTCTAAATCACTTTTAGATCAGGAAAGAGTGCGAAAAAGGACACATATAATAATGTCTGCAGTGTTGTTTGTGGTCATTCTAATTCTAGATAAAACATTCGATAGAAGCGCGATATTTCAAATTATCTTTCTTGCTGGTTTTACTTACGGTCCGCTAATAGGCCTCTACTTCTTCGGGTTATTTACTAAATTTAAAGTATCTGACAGTTGGGTTCCAATAGTTTGTTTGAGCTCAGTAGCAATTACGGTGTTCTTTTGGTATACTTCTTTTAGAGCGCTGGAAGGCCAAGTGGCAGAAGAGTGTCTATTCGGAGGGTATAGATTTGGTGCTGAGCTGATAATAATCAATACACTAATTACTTTTGTGGGAATGCTAATTTTAAGTGCGGTGAGTGGTTTTAAAAGAGTGGATATGGTAGGGTCATAAGGTTAGATTTACAATAAGTTATGTTTTCTGATGGAACCTAAAAGTTTTGTTATTTTTGTGAAATCGACAACCCAAATCAAAATGAAAAAAATATTATTCTTTTTTATTGCAGTAATTAGTGCAGTAAGTATTAATGCCCAAGTTGGAACCACAGCTATCGATTTTACAGTTACAGATATAGACGGAAATGAAATTAGTCTTTATGCTGACATCCTAGATCAAGGATATGTGGCTATATTAGATTGTTCGGCAACATGGTGTGGTCCCTGTTGGGCTATGCATGATTCTCATACGCTAGAAGATATTCATCAAGCATATGGTCCAAACGGAACAGACCAAGTGAGGGTTGTCTTTTATGAGGCTGACCCGTCTACGACCCAAGCAGATTTAGAAGGAACAGGTCCAAGTACTCAGGGTGATTGGATAACAGGAGTTACTTTCCCTATAGTAAATGAAAGTCCTCTTCAGTTATCGGGAGGTGACTATTGGCCGCTAGGCTTCCCGACTATTAGTATTATCAGACCAAGTGACGGAATGATAGTAGCAGACCCTTGGAATCAAACTACTTTTGATAGTTTCGTAGCAGCAGTAAATGCTGTAGACACGGGCGTTACCTTGGGCTTGGTTAATGTTTCTGAAGCAAATGCCCAAAACGCAGATGTTAATATTTACCCTAACCCTTCATCTGATGTGGCTACTGTAAACCTTTCAGGTTTTGAGGGCAAAGTAACTGTTCAGGTATTTGATCTTCTTGGAAAAGAAGTAATATCATTTACCTCTACTTCACTTAAAGAGATGATAGACTTAACGAGCTTAGAGGAAGGTCACTACGTGGTTAAGGCTGCTAACGGAGCTTCTGAAGTCACTAAAAGAATTAGTGTGATAAGATAATTTTAAGCATTTCTTAATGCTTGATTTAAGGCGGTCCTGTAGGACCGCCTTTTTTTGTTGGAAAAAGTAAGTGAAAACTTAAGAAAGTAACGTGCTTTTTATTGGAGGTTTAATAGCTTTGTAACTCATAAAAGAGTAGTTACCTCCGCTTAAATAAAATAATACCATGAGTACTAAAACCTATGTTTCTGATTTACTTAATCGTCTTCCTGAGTCGGCTACTTTGGCTATGGCCAGAATGAGTAGAGAATTAAAAGAGGATGGTAATGATGTGATTAGCTTAAGTTTAGGTGAGCCTGATTTTAATGCTCCAGACTTCGTTAAAGAGGCGTGCAAGAAGGCTGTAGATGATGATTACTCTCATTATCCACCTGTGAATGGGTATGGAGAATTAAGAGAGGCTATTTGCTGTAAGTTTTTAAGAGACAATGACTTAGTGTACACACCAGACCAAATAGTGGTCAGTACAGGTGCTAAGCAGACTATAAGTAATGTAGTTTATGCATTAGTGAATCCAGGAGATGAGGTGTTGCTTCCAGCTCCGTTTTGGGTGAGTTATGCTGCTATGGTTCAATTGGCAGGAGGAGTTCCAGTAATTATACCTACTCAAATAGAAAATGATTTTAAAATTACAGCTGAAGAATTAAGGTCTAATATAAGCGATAAAACTAAGTTGATGATTTATAGCTCACCTTGTAATCCATCAGGTTCTGTTTACAGCAAAGACGAGTTAACAGCTTTAGCAGAAGTGATTAAGTCTAAGCCAGACTTTTTTGTGGTATCTGATGAGATATATGAGCACATCAATTATACGGGAGAGCATGCTAGTTTAGGAACTATTCCGGGCATTTTTGATCAAGTAATTACTGTAAACGGAGTGAGTAAAGCTTTTGCCATGACAGGATATAGAATAGGCTATTTAGGAGCTCCTACATGGATTGCTAAGGCTTGCTCTAAAATGCAAGGCCAAGTTACTTCTGCTCCGTCTGGTGTAAGTCAAATGGCTGCTAAAGCTGCGGTTTTAGCAGAGCCTTCTTCTGTTTTTTACATGAAAAATGCTTTTCTTAAAAGAAGAGATATGATGCTAGAGAAATTAGGCGAAATTCCAGGGTTAAAGTTAAACGTACCTGAGGGAGCTTTTTATATCTTTCCAAACTGTATGGAATTACTCGGGACTTTAACTGACGATGGACAAGAGATTAATACGTCTTCTGATCTATGCATGTATCTTTTAAAAGAGGAGAATGTAGCTCTAGTAGCAGGAGATGCTTTTGGGGCCGCTGAATGTTTTAGACTTTCATACGCAGCCAGCGATGAGATGTTAGTTGATGCTGCCGCGAGAATGAAAAGAGCATTTGGCAAATTAAAAAAACAGAACTAAGCCTGTGGATTATAAGTCTTTAGTAAACAGTTTTAAAGGTGCTAATGTGCTTATCGTAGGCGATGTGATGATAGACGCCTACTTGTCTGGTAGCGCAGATAGAATGTCTCCGGAAGCTCCAGTTCCTGTAGTTTCTATAGATGAAGAGGTCTATAGATTAGGCGGGGCTGCCAACGTGGCTTTAAACGTGATGACTTTAGCCGCTAATTCTATTATTTGTTCAGTGATAGGCGAAGTGAAATCGGAAAGGTTTTTAGGCCTTCTGCGTGAAAGAGGTTTTTCTGAAGAAGGAATCATTCTGTCTAAGGATAGAAAGACAACACAAAAAACGAGGGTTTTAGATAAGGGTAAACAGCTTTTAAGAGTAGATGAGGAGAGTACTCATGACTTAACTGCTGATGAAGAAAACAAACTTCTGACCAGAATAGAAGAAATAGTAAATACGAATTCTATAGACGTCTTAATTCTCCAAGATTATAATAAGGGAGTGCTCACGAGTAATGTGATTACTAAATGTATCCAACTCTGCAAGAAAAATAATATTCCTACCGCGGTAGATCCTAAGTTAAGACACTTTTTATCCTACAAAGGAGTCACTTTGTTCAAGCCAAATCTTAAAGAAATTAATGAAGGGCTGAATCTAGAGGTGAGAGGTGACAATTTAGAATCCTTAAATGCCGCTATAGATAGGCTAGAAGGAGAATTAGAAAATGAGATTTCCTTTGTCACTCTTTCGGAGAATGGTGTGGCAATAAATGAAGGCGGAAAGTTCATTCATATTCCTGCACACCAGAGAAATATAGTAGACGTTTCAGGTGCTGGAGACACTGTTATTAGCCTGGCGGCACTCTGTCTGGCGAGAAGAGCCAGTATAAAAGAACTCGCACAGCTATCTAATTTAGCTGGAGGCTTAGTCTGTGAAAAAGTAGGGGTGGTTCCTATTAATAAAGAAGAGCTAATTTTAGCTTCAGAAAACCAACTGGATGTCCTTTAGTAACCTCAGAGAAAAGGCTAATTTTTTCTTATATGAGAATAAATCTCAGGTACTGTTTATTTGTCGTATTTGTCATGTGATTATTTCTTTCACCGCATTAATAGTGTTGGGTTTTCTTTATGGGTTTGATCATTCGGCAGAGGAAAAAGAATTTCTGCTTGGAATCATAGAGGCTTCTTTTGTATTCTACTCGCTATACTTTTTTATACGATGGATTTACCACTTTAAACCCTGGGAGTTCATTAAGAAAAATTGGCTAGAGTCCCTAGTCATACTCATTCTTATTGTAGAAGGAATAAGCTACAATATATTTGGAGTATTCCTACTAGAAGAATTAGCTAAAAGCTCTAATATATCTGATTATACAGACATTTCTAATGTCCTCATTCAGTTGTATTTCTTCTTTACTATCCTCATTACATCAGGGAAAGGAGGTCGGCTCTTTTCCTCGGTTAAAGTCCATCCAGCTATGGTCTTTATTTTTAGTTTCTTACTGCTCATATTTATAGGGACAGTTCTGTTAATGCTGCCTAAAATGTCTCATGCGGAGAATGGAATGGGGTTCATAGATGCTTTGTTCACGAGTACAAGTGCTACCTGCGTAACTGGTTTGATGGTAGAAGACGCCGCTCATTTTTTCACCTTTAGAGGTCAGGTTATAATTCTGATTTTAATCAAGCTTGGGGGGTTGAATATCATAGCTTTTGGATACTTCATGGCATTTGCGGGTAGGCTCGGGTTTAAAGTCAAACAACATGATGTGATAGAGGATTTTGTGAATAAAGAAACAGCTCTTAATGCGCGAGCTATGCTCGGAAAGGTGGTGGCTTGCAGTATAGGAATAGAGATATTGGGAGCGCTAATGTTATTTGCGGTTTGGGGTCAGGACATGTTTGCTACGCTAGGGGACAGAATTTACCACTCCATATTTTTATCTGTTTCAGCGTTTAACAATGCTGGAATATCTCTGTTTACCGATGGATTAGCTGATATGGAATCTGGTGTAGGAACCAACTATTTAGTTCATTTAGTAGTCACGTTTGTGGTGTTTTTCGGGGCATTGGGAATGGTGGCTATATTTGATTTATTCGACCCTAAGAATCTAAGAGAGCGACTTCAGAAGCCCTGGAAAACCATTTCTTTCAGCACTAAGATAGCCCTCTATTTCTCGCTTATTTTGGTAGGAGTAGGAGCCTTAGCATACTTCTGCTTGGAGTATAACAATACCTTAGCTGATTTAGGCCCTGTGGAAGCTATTATCACTTCCCTTTTTCAATCCGTGACTAGAACTTCTGGATTTAATACTGTAGATATCGGCTCCATTGGAGCGCCTATGCTTTTCTTGATGATTATTCTAATGTTCATAGGGTCATCTTCAAGTTCTACTGGAGGAGGAATTAAAACCAGCACATTCGCAGTGATTCTGGCAGATGTTACCGCTACGATTAAGGGTTTAAAGCACACGTCATTATTTAAAAGAACTATTCCAGCTGCGCTAAGATCTAGAGCTTACGGGGTGTTGGTTATCTTTATCGTAGGAAATGCGGTAGGGATTTTCATTTTAAGTATATCAGAAATCGAGATACTTAACACACATAAAGATGGTATGTTAGCCCTGGTTTTTGAGCAGGTTTCAGCTATGGGAACTGTAGGCCTGTCTATGGGAATAACTTCTGATTTAACGAATGTGGGAAAAATTGTACTAGCCGTCAGCATGTTCATAGGAAGAGTTGGTACACTCACAGTAGCCTTCGCGTTAGGAAGAAAACTTATAAGTAAGAATTTTAAATACGCCGAAGGTCATACGATGGTCGGTTAATTAAGAAAAAATATTTTGGGAACAAAAGTAACTCCGTATAGCAATAAGGCGAGTAAGAAAGAACAAGTAGCTGAGATGTTTGACAACATAGCACACAGCTATGATTTTCTGAATCATTTTTTCTCTTTAGGGATAGATAAGCTATGGCGTAAGAAAGCTATAAATATTCTTAAGAAAGAGAACCCGAGTAGTATTTTGGATGTTGCCACAGGTACAGGAGATTTCGCATTGCAAAGCATAAAAAACGGTCTTCCTTCTCAAGGGAAAATAACTGGATTAGATATTTCTAACGGAATGCTAGAGGTTGGAAGAAAGAAAATAACCAGTAAAAATCTATCTGATAGAATAGATATGGTTCAGGGTGATTCAGAGAACATGCCGTTTGAGGACGATACCTTTGACGCTACCATGGTAGCTTTCGGAGTTCGAAATTTCCAGAACCTAAAACCAGGCTTGCAGGACATGTACAGAGTGATTAAGCCAAATGCGCTGTGTGTGGTGCTTGAGTTTTCTAAACCCAAAATATTTCCTATCAAGCAATTGTTCGGTTTTTATTTTAAGAAAATCATGCCTTTCTTTGGTAAGTTGGTGAGTAAAGACGCTAGAGCTTATACTTATCTTCCTGAGTCCGTAGACGCTTTTCCAGAGGGTGAGGCATTTAAAGGAATTATGAAGGAGTGTGGTTATAGAGAGATAGAGCAGCAAATGCTTTTTGGAGGAGTAGCTTCTATTTATTGGGGAAGGAAGTAGAGCTATAGGATAGGTTTCTTGTTTATAGTGTTGGCCAATTATGCTGGCCATAATCTGCTATTCCAGGCCTACTTTCAACATCTTGATTAAGTGGTGTGAATCTTCTAGCTCTAGAAATGGATAATCAATCCTGCTAAGAAAGAGGCCATTCGGAAGGGCTGGCTGCTTGTCTTTCAGTTGTTTTTTTCGATTCAAAACTTCCTCAAATTCTGCCAGAGTCATTTTACCACTACCCACCTGTAATAAGAAGAAAACACAATAGCGAACCATACCTCTGAGAAATCGATTGCTGGTGATGGTAAACCGCAGCCGTCCCTTATCCTCATTGATGAATAATTCAGAATTCGTTACTCTGCATAATGTGTTTTTATATACATCGGGCTGTTTGCAAAGCGGTCTGAAATCTTTCGTCTTTAAGATAAGCCCCGCAGCCTTTTTCATGAGGTCGAAGTCCAATGTTAAATCCTCATAGAACGAGCTGTATCGGATAAGAATAGGATCCTTCTTTAAATGAATGAAATAGTCATAGGTGCGAGATACAGCGCTATGTCTAGCATGTTGATTATTGTCTACTTCAAATATTTCAAAAACAGCAATCGTATCAGGTAAATTCTTGTTTAGGCGGAACATTAAATCAAATGAAGGGTCTTCATCCAATTCTATTTGAACCACATACTGACTAGAGTGAACACCTGCGTCAGTTCTTCCACAGCCGTTTGCAGTCACCTCTTTCTTAAATACTTTAGAGAGAATATCCTCTATAACTTCCTGTACTGTGTTTCGAGGTTTAGTTTGTCTCTGCCAACCTCTGTATGGGGTGCCGTCAAATCCTAGGTGTATGAAATAGCGCATCTGTAAATTATAGCAAGAGTATGCTTAGTTTTCTTAAAATAGGAAAAAAGGGAGCTCTAATTTTTAAAATAAAATATCAATCTTTCAAAAATGAAAGAACAGCTTCTAAACTTTTAGTTGGACTTTCTTCCATAGGTATATGACCTACATTATTCACGATCACTAGAGTGTCATTAGGCATATCATTATGGAATTTGTATGCTATCTCCACAGGGATAAGTAAATCCTCTTCTCCCCATAGCACTAGAGTCTTCTGTTCTATTAATTTTATGTTTTTATGGGAAAGTGTATCATTAGTTACCTTCAACCCATCAATGAAAGCTTGTCTATTGCCTTTTCTTAAGGCTAATTCAAAATAACGATCTACAAGAGTTTCCGTTATTTTAGTGTTATCTGCATAGACATTTTCTATGCTTTGTGTTACTACCCATCTGGGTGTAATTAATTTAAAAGCATTTTTTATAAGGGGTATTTGAGCTACCTGAAAAGCTAAAGGTGTGCTCTTAGGTTTCGAGGGGTATCCTGCAGCATTAATAAGCATTAACTTATCTACCATTTTTGGATACTTGTACGCAGTTTTCCATGCGATATGGCCTCCTAAAGAATTCCCTACAAGTATGCATTTTTGAATTCCAAGGGAGTCCAAAAATTTTACTATAAAATCTACATAATTATTCATCGAATAATCTCGATTTGGAAAAGGACCTGTGAGCCCATATGCAGGTAAATCCATTCGAATTACTCTGTGGTTCTGTTTTAATTGTATAGCCCAATCTTCAAAGGTATGCAGGCTAGCACCTGTTCCATGAATAAGAACGATTGGGAGTGAGTCTGTTATATCTCCTTCATCTCTATAATGCACATCCATTCCATGAACAGAGATAAATTTAGATACTGAAGTTGCATATTTCGATTTCAACTCGTTTAGAGGCATATCTCGGTATCCGAATAACAGTAAAATAATGATAACCGAAATACTAATGCTGCAAACAAATATTTTTATGATCTTGACGGTCAAATTAGCGTATTACTATTTTTCATTCGCAAGGTATACAGAGAGTGTCTCAAAGATACTTTCTAGCAATTCAAAATTAATCAATCAATATCTCGTCTACAAAAATCCATGGAGTTTCTCCTGCGCTTATATGCCAGTCAGGCATCGGGCCCCAATTCTTGGCTTTTACTCTTACATAACGCGCTAAAGTGAATTTTTCCGCTCCTGCTAATGCAGGTTCTACATCTTCTTCCAATGGCTGAAGAGTGAATGTGGAACTATAATATGGTTCCCAATTCTTCTTGTCGCTAGAAGTTTCAATAATTACTTGGCTAGGAGGGAAGATCCATGGTTTGGTATCTTTTAAGTAGCTGAGATGAATGGATGAGATAGCTGTCTTACTCCTTAAATCCACTATGGCGTTTAGGTCTTTTTCCCAGTACCCTTGGAAATCACCGCTTTTATAATCAGGCCTAGATCTTATTCCATCTATCAGTGCCATGTCTCCTCCACCAGTGTATTGATTGTTATACTCTGAGAAAAGTTCTATGGCCCAATCGGCTTTTCTTTTTATAACTAGAGCTTTCACTATTCCGCTAGCCGAGGCCACTTGTTTTTGGCTCCTAGATTCTATCGTCATGGATTCATTTATGGTAAATGGCTCGGTATATAATTTCCAATCAGTCGTATCTGTTACTTTAGTTGTTCTATACTCTGTCCTTGCTCCTTTTTCAGAAGAGATGGTCACGGTAGTTTCATCTAGAAAACTTCTCTCAACCGCAATGGAGGGAGTCATGGTAATATCAAAACCATCTATTTTAGAGTTGGGGCGGTTTACTGGTGCCGTTCCCCATGTAGAATTAGGAATTGGGGAAAGTACAAAAGACAAATCTCCGCCTTCCATAATCATATCATGGGTAATATATGAATTTGGCCAGTCGGCTCCGTTATACCTCACGCTAGAGATATACCTTCTTTTCTCTTTAGGGGCTATTTCTTCTTGTTCCATCTCCAGCATAGAAGTAGAGATAGAAAACGTATTTCCGTTTTCTAGATGAATGGCAGCACTGTCTATAATAGGCGCGCTCAGGATATATTCTCTGCTTCCCGGAGTTACAGAGTATATTCCCATAGCAGAGAGCACGTACCAGCTGCTCATCTGACCGCAGTCTTCATTTCCACTGAGACCATCGGGAGTAGGAGAGTAAAGGTCCCTTAAAATTTCTTGAGTTCTGTACTGCGTTTTCCATGGCTGTCCAGAATAATTATATAAGTAAGCCATGTGATGGCTAGGCTCGTTTCCATGAGCGTACTGGCCTATTAAACCGGTAATATCTGGCTGGTGTCTTCCTGCTAAATCCATAGGAGCTGTAAACAGTTTATCCAGTAGTTCATTGAATCTTTTTTCGCCTCCTACATGGGTCATTAATCCATCCACATCTTGAGGTACGAAGAAGCTGTACTGGTAAGAATTAGCCTCAGTAAAATTAAAATTTACCTCAGAAGGATCGAACGGTGTAATCCAATCTCCATTTCTCTTGGCTCTGCAGTAACCAATTTCCCCATCTATAGTATTTCTATAATTCTGTGCACTTCTGTAATAAGCCTCTGCTACTTCCATATTTCCTAGTGCTTCAGCAAAAATGGCAATGCACCAGTCATTGTAGGCATACTCTAAGTTCTTAGACACAGACTCTCCTTCATCTTCCATAGAGATATATCCTTTCTCTCTAAAATGCTCCTTTCCGAACTCTGCTGCTTCTGAGGTTTTCACCATGGCTTCCAACGCCTTCTGCGTATCGAAATCAGTAATCCCCTTCATGTATGCATCTACAATGACAGGTACAGCATTATATCCTATCATACAGTGCGTATAATTCCCGGCGAGCTCCCACATTGGGAGGTCTCCACCCTGGTCGTACATCTTCAGAAATGAGTGTATGAAATCTTTAGTTTTATCTCTCTGTGTAATGGTGTAAAGCGGGTGTGAAGCTCTAAATGTATCCCATAGAGAAAATACCGTGTACTGCTCATGGTCAGTGGCAGAGTGTATTTTCATATCTACACCTCTGTATCTTCCGTCTACATCTGTAAACGTGTTCGGTACGGTGTAGGAGTGATAAAGTGCCGTGTAAAAATTTCGCAGTATAGTAGTGTCCTGCGTTGCAATCTCTATTTTGCTTAATTCCTCTAACCACGCTTTTTTAGCCGCTGTTTTATATCTCCCAAAATCCCAATGCGGAGCTTCTGTTTTTAAGTTTTGCAACGCGCCTTCAATATCTACTGGTGAAAGCGCCACTTTTACCATTAAATCGACTCCTTGATTAAAGATTAGCGGGAACACAGGAACCATCTCTTGGTAATTTCCGACTTCTCCATTTTCCAAATCCTCATCAACTATTTCGAAGGTCTGGTCAGTATAGATAAATGGTCTGGAAAACTCTGCTACGAAGTAAACATGCTGTTCTTCTGCCCATTCTTTAGAAACTCTCATTCCGGCTACAGTAGAATCATTCAACGGATAAAACTGATATTCTATTAGTGGATCTCTGTGTGCTAAATCTATAAATACAGTAAAACTATCAGCTTGATTAGTTAAGTGGTATTTGTGAATCCCAACTCTGGTGGTAGTCGTTAATTCGGTTTCCATATTTTGGTCATCTAGAAAAACAGAGTAGTATCCAGGAGAGGCTTTTTCAGTTTCTTTCCGGAATGCACTTCTGTATCTCTCCCCCCAGTTTTTTCCTTCATGCACAGCGCTATTTGTAGGCGACAGAAGAACGTCACCATAATCAGAGATTCCAGTTCCCTGCAGGTGTGTGTGACTAAATCCATATATCAAAGAATCTGAATCATGGTATCCACCGCAGCCATCCCATCCCGTAAGTCTCGTATCTGGACTTAACTGCACCATCCCAAATGGCATAGTAGCTCCTGGGTATGTATGACCATGACCTCCAGTTCCTACGAATGGATTTACAAAGTCACATACGGTAGGTTCTTCAAAAAGTTCTGCTGCTGGTGTAGCCTTCTTATTCGCAGTGCACGAGACCACAGCCATTAGTATAGTTAGAAGTGAAAGTGAGGTGAAAAACTTCATAATCTGATTAATGATTTATAGGGAGTAAAGGTAAAAGGAAAATTGATTTTATATAGGGAGATCTTGGGCTGTGGATAATTTTTAAATCCTAGTTTTGGACCTCAAAAGGAAATCCAATGTCAAGATCTACTTCTACTATAATTTCTGCTGTCATACAGGCTTGTATGACCAATGATTTAGCAGCTATCAAGCCGTTGGTGTTTTCGGAGTCGGTAGAAATAAGTGGGGGTAGCAAAGAGAAGTTTTTTCAGTTGTTCGAAAAGACAGTAAACGGAGCACATAGAAAAGCGAAGGGAGATTGGAATATGAGTATAGAACCAGCAGAATGGTTAAAAGAGAAAAATGCAGAGGTCTATGATTTTTACGAAGGGAAAGGAAATAAACCGGTTATTTCGGTAGTTGTTGAAGAAAAAAGCGAGGTGCTCTGGATGGAAGTTTTAAAATGATTTGACATTTTTTTTCTTTAATAAAGAGCTAATTCGGTGTTCGTTGAATTAAATTTTTTCCTCAGTAGCTTTTTGATATTTTTTTATCTCATTACTTATCGAGCTAGATAAAAAGTGCGATTATTATACCTAACTTTTAAATACATTGTTTAATAACGATAACTTTTAATTATGAAATCAATTTCACTACTTGTTCTATTTCTTGGAATGGCTAACTTTATTTCAGCACAAAAACCGGCAGATGCTTTCAGCGCTTTTGTGAATAATGTAGAATTAAAACATACCAATGTAGGGTTTTCACTCTTAGATCCTTCTGGAATAGAAATCCAATCCTTTCAGTCCGAAAAAAGTTTGGCTCCAGCCTCTACGGTAAAAGTTTTAACGAGCATAACAGCTCTAGAGATTTTAGGGTATGACCATAAGTTCGTCACCACGTTAATTATTCAAGGGACTATTATTGAGGGAAGGCTTATAGGTAATGTTATAGTGAAAAGTGGGGGGGACCCTACTTTAGGAGCGCCAGATTTCAAAACCCATTATGGAGATTTTATGGGTGAATGGGTAAAGGCTATAAAAGCAGAAGGCATCTCAGAAATTGACGGTAGAATTTTAATTGATGACAGGGCTTTAGAAGGAGACAGAAATGCAGGTTCTACCGCACTGAATGATGTAGGAAATTATTATGGTGCGGGAGCGCCAGGGTTTTCATTTATGGATAATGAATTCACCGTTTTCTTTAACACTACAGGTTCAGGAACGGCTAGTGTGGTGGTTAAGACAGAGCCATCTCTTCCGATGAGTATAGAACTAGTTAATGAGGTGAGAGCAGGAAATAAAAGTGGAGACAATGTGATTATTTATTCACTTGATGGAGGAAATCAAGTTTTCTTAAAAGGCGAACTACCGCCTAATATGAAGGATTTTAAGGTAAGAGGGGCTTTCCCTGATGTAACTCAGTTTGCTCAGGCTTATCTTCAGAGGGCTATAGAAAGTGCTGGGATATCTGTTACAGAGGTAGAGAAGAATGGCCCGCTATTTATGAACTCCAAAGAATTAGTTCGAACTAAATCTCCTGCGCTCATAGAGATACTCAAAGTACTGAATAAGAAAAGTGTAAATAGCTATGCAGATGTCTTGCTAAAACACATTGGAAAAGCCAGTGGAAGGGCAGCTACATTCGAGGGTGGGGCAGAAGCAGTAAAGGCTTTCTGGAAAGAGAAAGGATTAGATACCAATGGGATTTATATAGAAGATGGAAGCGGTCTTTCTAGAAAAAACAATATCACGGCTAAATTTATGACTGAAGTACTGCAAAGTCAGTTAGAGAATGAGCAAGTAAATAAAATAATGAATGAAGCTTCTTTGTCCTTCTCTGTGAAGTCAATGTGGGGTGCAGCTTTTAAGGGCCAGATTCAAGCTAAGAGCGGATACATAGGGCGAGTAATAGCATACGCTGGTTATATCATTAGGGATGGAAAGAAATATCCATTTTACCTTACCGTAAATAATTTTTCTGGCAGCACCTCTGGAATGAGAACGTTAATTGGAACAGCGCTAAGAGGAGTGAGACTTGAGCTTTAGATTAATTCATTGATATATTTAATTCAGAAACGGCTACCTCTCCTGTTCTGATTCTCTGCACGATTTCCTCTATCATCCAGTCGTCTCCATTAGGTTCATACTGGTGCTTTAAACTCGAATTGAATATTCTAGCTACCCCTTGCCATAAAAGTGCACTTCCGCCACCTCTGATCTCTTTGAGTACCTCGTAGCTTGTTTGACTAGTTTGTCTATCGATAATCTTCACTAAGATTATACCCTCCTGCACTGTGATTTCTCTAATCTTCCCTTCGAATTTTTGTTTTAAAGCCTTCTCTTCTTCTTTTAAGTACTTTCTTCTATCCCTATTATTGTCGAAATCATCTATTTTGAACATGTAATCTTCATACATATAAGAAGCGAGCATGGCATAGGGATATACTTTCTTTACTCTTTTAAGTGCTTTTTTATATTTTCTGGATTCTCTGTAATTAGAGTCTGAGTAAGAGATGATGTTGGCCTCTGGAGTTACTGAAACTAATATGGTGTCTCCGTTTTCTATGAGATAACCCACCCATACCCCAGAAGTGTCTGTTTGAGACATTCCGTCGTATCCGACGACAATGAAAAAGATAAACAATATAAATTTCAACGATTGCATTAGGCTTGGTTCTTCTCTAATTCTAACCAAATTTGTGCCAATTTTATTGCCACTCAGTAACTCTGAAATTTAAATCAACTCGAAATGAGTCGTCTATTGAGGCACAGAATTAAACTGATCTGTGAAAAATCAATAATCTTTTCTATTCTTAGCCCAGTTCGAAGTAGGTGTTTCAGACGAAGGTGAGTCATTGTTTTCAGAGCCTCCAGCTTTTCTATTCTTACTGAGGTAAGTCATGAAAATAGCAGCCTTTCTTTTCAGTTCATCAGAATTAGGGTTTAAATTCTCTGGTGAAAAGTGATTTTTCACGAAGTGTGTATCAAAGTTACCTGAAACAAAAGCTTCGTGATTTATAGCGTATCTGCAGAAAGGTAGAGTAGTTTTAATACCGTTAATTTCATATTCATCTATGGCTCTTGTCATTCTGCTGATGCAGTTATTTCTATCCTTAGCGTGAGTGATAAGCTTAGATATCATAGGGTCGTAATAGATTGGAATCTCCATTCCTTCCTCGAATCCATCGTCTACTCGAATCCCAGTTCCCTGAGGCCTCACATACCTTTTTAAGGTGCCTATGTCTGGCAAGAAGTCATTCTTAGGGTCTTCTGCATAAACCCTCACCTCGAGAGCATGCCCGTTAATCTTAAGGTCTTCCTGTGTGAAGCTCAGTTTTTCTCCCCGAGCGACCAATATTTGTTCCTTCACTAAATCCACTCCAGTAATCATCTCTGTAACAGGATGTTCTACTTGAAGACGCGTATTCATCTCTAGGAAATAATAATTCAGGTTTTCATCTAGCAAGAACTCCACAGTTCCCGCTCCTACATAATCACATGATTTAGCTACATCTTTAGCACTCTCGCCCATCGCATGTCTAAGCTCTGGAGTAAGCACAGCAGATGGAGCCTCTTCTACCACTTTTTGGTGTCTTCTCTGGATGCTACATTCTCTTTCGAACAAGTGAACGATATTTCCATGGGTGTCTGCTAATATTTGAATCTCTATGTGTCTCGGACTAGTAACATACTTTTCTATGAAAACAGCTCCATCTCCGAAAGATGAAATGGCTTCACTTATAGCTCGCTCCATCTGTTCTTTAAGTTCAGATGCTTCGCTGACTACTCTCATCCCTTTTCCGCCACCACCAGCGCTTGCTTTTATGAGCAATGGAAAGCCTATTTCTTTTGCTATTCTTAATGCTTCTTCCGGATCTTCTACAGCCTCATCTGTGCCAGGAACCATAGGGATACCAAACTTTTTGACAGCAGCTTTAGCGGCTAGTTTGCTCCCCATTAGATTCATAGCGTGACTTTTAGGCCCTATAAATGTAATGTTGCTTTTTTCTGCTAACTCAGCGAACTCTGCGTTTTCACTTAAAAATCCATAACCAGGATGGATTCCATCTACATGGTGTTTTAAGCAGAGATCAATAATTTTATCTTTTAATAAATAAGATTGAGAAGAGGGTGGAGGGCCGAGTAAAAATGCTTGATCGGCATATTTCACGAACGGAGCATCCCTATCAGCTTCGCTATAAACGGCCACGGTGCTTATTCCCATCTCTCTGCAAGTTTTCATAATCCTCAGAGCAATTTCTCCTCTGTTCGCTATTAAAATCTTCTTCATTTCTAATCTATTTATAGTGCCGTAAAATTAACCATTGGAAGAATCTTTGCGGAGTCAAGTTCTTAATAATCGGAGTAAGTTTATGTAAAAAACTCCCCACAGAATATTTTAAGGGTAATCTTTTTCTGCGCAGCAATTTTTCTAACTCAACCGCTACCTTTTCAGCAGGCATGGCTTGATCCATTTCATGTTGGAGGACCTCCTTCATTCTCATGTAGGAAGCCTCATATTCTTTAAGGTCTTCTTTTCTAATTTCTAGTCTAGAGGCTCCTATTTCGGTTTTAACGTCTCCTGGAAGTAAAGTGCATACATCTATTCCAAAAGGCTTTAGTTCCATGGCCAGTGACTCTCCTAATATTTCCAAAGAACCTTTAGCAGCACTATACCATCCTCTGTATGGCAGTCCCATTTTCCCTCCTATGGAACCTATATTGATAATTTTCCCACGATTACTTTTCTGTAATAGTGGAAGAAACTCTTGAGTCACTTGCATTAGGCCGAAAACATTAGTTTCCCATGCTTTTCTTATGTGTTCTGATTTTGAATAGGCGACAGGACCCATGAAACCAATTCCCGCGTTATTTATAAGAATATCTACACTACCCCATCTTTCACTTATAAGATTAAAAGCTTCCTGAATGGAATCCATAGAAGTTACGTCAAGTTGTATTAACGGAAAGCTGAGTTTGGAGTGTTTCTCTGGATTTCGAGCAGTGCCGATTACATCGTACCCTTTTTGAGTTAGCCGTTTACATATAGCTAATCCTATTCCCGAAGAACCTCCTGTAAGTAAAACTTTTTTCAATAATTTGTGTCTAAAATTGGGGCAATTTACTGAATCAATGCCAGTGATATATTATTCCAATAGTGATTTATAGTAATTTAAGCTTATCTAATTTAATAAAAAGTTTAGGGCACAAAAAATGGCAAGCTACTCATATCGCACCGCTACGACTATTTACCCTTGCTATCTTCCGATCCTGGGGGAGTTCAATAGGAGCTGGTCGTATGAGACTTGCCGCAGCGAAGTTATTAAGTATATACCATTCAAACAAAGCTTATTCGTAACTATTTTTTCATTTGGGAACTACTATCTTTGTTTAAAGCTTAAACCCACTGAGATTTGGACGTATCTGTAGTTATCCCATTGTTGAATGAAGAGGAGTCTTTAACCGAATTGTATAATTGGTTAAAGAAGGTTTTTGATGCTCAAAAATGGAATCATGAAATACTTTTCATCGATGACGGCAGTACAGACGGCTCATGGTCAGTGATTAAAGGTCTCTCTGCCCAGGACTCTTGCGTAAGAGGTATAAAGTTTCTTAGAAATTACGGGAAATCAGCTGCGCTTAATGAAGGATTCATGATCGCTAGTGGAAATGTCGTTTTTACCATGGATGCAGACCTACAAGATTCTCCAGATGAACTTCCAGAGATGTACCGCATGATTACTCAGGATAGTTTAGATGTAGTAAGCGGTTGGAAGGAGAAGCGCCATGACCCTATGACTAAGACTATTCCTACTAAACTTTATAACTGGGCCACTCGCAGAATGAGTGGAATACATTTGCACGATTTTAACTGTGGATTAAAGGCCTACAGAAAAGGAGTAATCAAGTCTGTAGAAGTCCATGGAGAAATGCACAGATATATTCCTGTCATGGCTAAGCAGAATGGTTTTGGGAGAATCGGGGAAAAATCAGTAGCGCACCAAGCTAGAAAATACGGAACTACGAAGTTCGGAATGGAACGGTTTACTCGTGGGTTTTTAGATCTTCTTACTATTTCTTTTATCTCTAAATTCGGAACACGCCCAATGCACTTATTCGGAACTTGGGGTACACTGATGTTTGTCGTTGGATTTATCGGGTTTGCCTACATCGGAGGAAGTAAAATTCTATGTGTGTTGAATGACATCCCGGCCAAGAATATAGCAGATATAAGTGCGTTTTACATTAGTTTAACAGCCATGATACTCGGGACACAGCTATTTTTAGCTGGTTTTTTAGCCGAACTAATCTCTAGAAATGAACCAGGTAGGAATAAATATCAAATTGAAGAGAAAATTTAGAGGCCTTACTCGTTTACTTCAGGTTTTTTTATTTTTTGTGCTCACAGTAACTTCTTTAACCGCTTCTGCTCAGGAATACCGTCAAAAAGTGGGTGTAGTTCTCAGTGGCGGCGGAGCTACTGCAGCTGCTCATGTTGGTTTCTTGAAGGCCCTGGAAGAAAATGAAATTCCGATAGATTACATCACAGGTTCTAGCATGGGAGCCATAGTAGGAGCTTTCTATGCAGCGGGTTACTCTATAGCAGAAATTGAAGGATTAGTGATGAGCGAGGAGTTTCTCATCATGAGCCAAGGAGAACTGCCAGATACATTAAGTTTTTACTTGAGAGAAAACGAACCGGATGGCAGTATCGTCAATGTCAAATTTAATCCTTCCTCTATCGTGACAAGTAGCATTCCTACGCATTTGTTAGATCCTGTGTATATGGATTATAAGTTCGCGGAGATATTCGGTCCAGCTAGTGCTAGAGCGGATTATGATTTCGATAAGTTATTTATTCCCTACAGAGCTGTAGCGTCAGATATAGAAGCCAACGAGTCAGTAATATTTAGGACTGGGGAGCTAAACCTTGCCGCCAGAACTTCGGGGACCTATCCGTTTTATTTAGAACCTTTAGTGGTAGATGGAAAGCTATTATTTGATGGAGGATTGTATAACAACTATCCAGCTGATGTGCTGTATGATGAGTTTATGCCTGATGTTATATTGGGATGTAATGTGAGTCAGAACAATACACCTCCTAAGGAAGATGACCTCCTAAGTCAGCTGGTCAATATGATTCAGTACAGAACGAATTTTGAGAATGTGTGTGATCAAATGCTTACAGTTTCGCCTGGCTCTCGATTAGGAACTTTTGATTTCGATGACGTAGGTAAGGCAATAGATGAGGGGAGAAAAAGTACTCTGCTAAAAATGGATGAGATTCTATCCATGTGTAAGGATAGAGTTTCTAACGCAGAATTAACAAAAAGAAGAGCAGAATTTAAAGATGGATTTAGCGCGATCTTAATTAAAGAAATAAAAGTAGAAGGACTTTCGGAGCTACAGGCACAGGCGCTGAAGAAAAACATATTGCAACGCCAGACTTATATCACGTTACAGGAATTTCAAAAAAGATTTTTTAGGCTTTACGCAGATGAAAAAGTGAGGTATACTTATCCTACACTAAGGTTAGATCCGCTTGATCAAAAATATATAGCCACTGTTCACGTGAAGTCTGAGAAGAGAATGGAAGTGGGATTCGGAGGAAATTTCTCCTCCAGACCATTAAATTCTGGTTTTCTTCAGGCTAAATACCATATTAGAGGTAGAAATAACTTATCACTCTTTACGAATTCCTATTTCGGCAAGTTTTATAGTTCAACGAAGGCCGGTTTCAAGTTAGATTTGAATCTAAAAAATCCCTTGATATTCGAGGCTTCTTTCACTTATAATTCTTGGGATTACTTTAACAGTTTCGCGCTTTTTTTCGAGGAAGTGAAGCCTTCGTTTATTGTGAAAAATGAACGGTTTGTGAATACAAAGCTTAGTTTTCCTATAGGAAATAGAGGGAAATTCCAGTTAGGAGGTAAATATGCAGAATTATCTGATGATTATTACCAAACAGGTGATTTTTCAAACATAGATACTACAGATCAGACTAAGTTTAACACTGTTGTGTTTGGCGGAAAATATGAGCGAAGCACGCTTAATAGGAAGCAGTTTGCCGACATGGGAACGTTCATTAAAATTTCTGCCAATTACTTAAATGGAGAAGAGAGCACTATTCCTGGCAGCACATCAGAGGTAAGAGATACTACCAATGCACAGCATAGTTGGACGGTGTTTAAGGGAGAGTATAGAAACTTCTTTTATCATAAAAAAGTCTTTAGTTTAGGCTTTCATTTGGAGTCTGCATGGGCTGCTAATCAGCCACGATTTAATAATTATAGAGCTACCCTTATTCGTTCGCTCGCATTCGAGCCTATTCCTGAGAGTAAATCCTTCTTTATAGATCGATACCGTAGTAATTTTTATTCCTCAGCTGGAATTATAGCTACGGTAAATATTCATCCTAAACTTCAGTTTAGAATGGATAATCATGTGTATAGACCTTGGGAAAGGATATTCTCAACGCCAGAAGATGAGTCTAACTTCGAGCCTACATCAGAGCTGTTTTATGTGAGTTCAGGCAGCCTTATTTATCACAGTCCGCTGGGTCCTTTAAGAGTTTCTGCAAATTACTACGATAGAAAAAACATACCGTGGAGCATACTCTTCAATTTCGGGTATTTTATATTTAATGATGGCTATTTAGACTAGCGCTAGAGGTCAAATAATTCCACTTCTTTTACTTCTCCACTTTCCATGCCTGTTAATACCTCATTTCCTATCCTGTAACGTATGAGTCTGAGCGTGGCAAAACCAGCTGCAGCAGTCATTTTTCTTACCTGCCTAAACTTTCCTTCTCTGAGTGTGATAGAAACCCAACTCGTAGGACCATGGTGGTCTCCTCGAATTTTAAATGGATTTAGCTGAAGATGTAAAGGAGCTTCTATTTTTCTAGCCATGCATGGCTGAGTTATGTACTTCTTTCCCTCCAGACCTATTTCAATTCCTTCCTTAAGGAGATTTACCGCTTTTTCCGTAATTGCTCCATCTACCTGAGCATAGTATTCCTTTTCGAATTTATTACTTCGTATGAGCTGGCTTACTGCGCCATGTGTGGTTAAGAATAGCAATCCCTCAGAAGTAGCATCAAGCCTTCCTATGGCCATGGTTTCTTCCGGAAATTCAGCTAACTCCCCTAAGAATTTATTTTTATTCTTCCTGGTCTTGGCTTTGAACTGAGAGAGGAACCCTGCCGGTTTATATATGATGTAGTTTCTAGGATTCACTGAATAATTTGTACAGGCTAATTTAAGCGGAGTTCTTTTCTTAATTCTGAATCTTTCACGGAATTTTTATTCCAGTAATCAGATTGAATGGTATTGAGTACTGAAGCTTCTGTGGTAAGCATAGGAGAGTCTGCTGCCCATCCATCTGGGTAGGATTCTGTCCATCCTAAGATTTTATACGGAAACTCATTTTCGAAGGTGATGGATACTTTTCTCTTTAAACCCACATAATTCATTTCATATGTGCTCGTAGTTTTATCTTCTGTAATTTTGGCGTCACAGAAATAGGCTTGCGTTTCTTTGTGCTTTAACCTCAGGTAGAAAAAACTAGGAATCACTTTAAGTTTACCTGTGGGAAGATCTTCAGGTTTGATTCTAATTTTGGTCCACATGTCATCTTCTAGTAGATTTTTTTTCAAATTAATTAAACTTGACTCTCCCTCAAAGTAAGAGTGTATAGCTATTTCGAACTTTTCTTTATTCTGCAGTTCCATATAGGTATGTCCGCACCATTCCTGACTAGAAGATGTTATTTTTAAAGAATGCTCTCCGTTTTCTATAGGCAGAAAACTGCTGGTCATTATGGAGTAAGGGTAAATCCCGGTGGTGAATTTTTTAGTGTGGTTTAGCTTTAATACTTGTACATCACTCTCTGAACTGTAATCAGACTTTACTAGTTTCGAGGGGCTAAAAGGCTCAGTCACATAAACCAATACAGATTGTCCTTCATGAATTTCTCCATATCTAGCTTGTTTCAATTCATAGCTAGATATTTCTGCTTTTCCACCAAACCAATAAGATTTCACAGTTTTTATGGGAAGTTCTTTAGTGTCAATTTCTGGCGTGGCTGGTTTAGAGGCGCATGTAAGAAGTAAAAGTGAACTGAGAGCTAATCTTAAAATCATTTGTTTAAATTTTAGAATACCGAAGGTAAAACTTGGTATAAAAAAGTAGTCACAATAAATGATAACAGCACGTAATTTAAAATTACTCGCTTGGAATCTGAGCTAGCTCTAAGATCTGCAATGCGGGTTCTCTTTCTATAAATCCCTGAGATTCTATTTTACCAATACCTTTATAATTAGAGAGCCAAGTTTCTATAATCACACTTACTCCCGGAAAATCAGTGTTTAATTGGTTTATTGAATTTACTTCCCAAAAAGGTGTTTCTAGTGATACGGCTAATAGTTTATCATCCTGTTCGCCTCTGTCTAACAGCTTTAGAGCGCCTATAATTTTAATATTTAGCTTAACTTCTCTTTTTACAGCCGCTCCCAGCACAAACACATCTAGCGGGTCTCCATCTCCACCATCTTCTTTAGCAAGCAACGTGTTGGGAATATAACCATAGTTGGCAGGGTAGGCCAAGTATTGAACCACACGAGGGGTGTCATCTTTATGTTCGTGTTCTATTTCATTGGATTTTTTATTCAATTCGAATTTATCCAATGTTCCAGCAGGGATTTCTATAATGGCTTTAGCGTCTATGTCTAGAGTTGGTGAAGGTCTCCGTTCAAGCCCCTCCTCAGTTATGATTATATCGCATGAAGCTAATAAGAGTGCTGATAAAAGGAAAAAAGGAAGTAGAACTTTCATAACAGAAGAATTTATCTCAGCGAAATTATCAAATAAACGGTTAGGAGGTTTTAAGGAATTATGGTGATTTTAGTTCCTTTGAGATTTCGATTTCGAGTTAGTTTACATCAATATTGGCTAGAGATACATAA
>DDEI01000007.1:53244-69571 GCA_002336675.1 Flavobacteriales bacterium UBA1958
CTTGACGATTTACTTTCTAGATGTTTTTATGACACCATTAGGAAGTTGCAGTCTTTAGAGGAGGATGCAGGTGTAGCTGCGGCTTATCAATAGGTGTTTGAGTTATTTATTAGCGTCGCAATACAGGGGATAAAATACACTCTAGCTTTCAGTAAACTGACTATGAATTATTTCCAACTCTTTTATGTCATTACTTTTAGGTAGTAGATATTTACTTTACCGATAATACATCTAACTCTAGCCGAAATTTTTCATTTTCCTTGTTGGCTATCAGAAAAGTCATTTCTTCTAGAGAAGTTCCCGAGAAGTTCGGAATATCCAATGTTCTTCCCCTGTAGGTAGGCGTGAAGTCGGAAAATTTAAGCTGAATTTCTTGCCAATCGCCACTGGTAGAAAAGTCTTTCTTGTAAGAATAATAACTATTTACATCATCTTTTACTCTGAATTGGTAACTTTTTCCGTCTCCTTTTAGCTTTAAAACAAAGGAGGAGAAATCAACTAAAGAGGTATCCTTTACTTTATGTCTGACAGATGAAAAACCACCATTATTCTCTAAAGAAACAGAACCGTCAAATAAGCCTGTACCGTTTTTTGTTATCGAAAAGTTTCCTGAAGATCTTCCTCCCATTACAGTATCGTCTACTATTTTCCAATCAGACAGAGAGCAATCGGGTTTGAAGTCGTAAAGAACATTAGGTGCATACCCCATAAAAATAAGTGCTATAAGTAAAATTATGTGTTTCACTCAACTAAACTAACCATAGAGCTCACTTTAAAACTCACCACAGTATCACTTTTAGGTGTAATAAACCTTCTTAGTCTATGGAAATAAATAGGAGGTTGATTAAATCTTTCATGTACTTGTTTAGTGCCTTTTGTGTTTGAGAACTTCCCTTTTAATTATTAAAGTTATACTTTACTTAATGTATATCAAGTTACTTAAAATAAGCATATTATTTTATTTTTTAGTAAGTTTTATGGTGATATTTTGGAGACTGTAAATTCTTAGTTCGGGATGTTACTCGGATTAGCTGTTCTTACTAAAATATATCCAAACCGCACCCGCTAGTTTTTTACTTATTACTTTTTCTAGCTCTTCACGTTGTGCCTCTTTTATTTTTTTTACTGATTTAAAATGCTTGAGCAGTTTAGCCTGAGTTTTGGGTCCCACACCTTCCACATTATCCAGTGAGCTATTAAAAGCATTACTGCTGCGCATATCTCTGTGATGAGAAAGACTGAATCGATGGGCTTCATTTCTCAGGTGCTGGATAAGTTTTAGACTCTCCGATTTCTTACTGATGTACACCGGGAATGAATCTCCGGGAAAGTAGATTTCCTCTAATCGCTTGGCTATTCCTATCACGGCTAGTTTTCCATAAGCACCACATTCTTTTAGCGCAGAAATGGCAGAAGAAAGCTGTCCTTTTCCACCATCTATAATAACCAACTGAGGGAGTGATTCTCCCTCTCTAATAAGCCTAGAGTACCTCCTGAAAACCACTTCACGCATACTAGCATAATCATCAGGTCCGATTACAGTTTTAATTTTGAATTTTCTATAATCGGTTTTACTTGGTTTAGCATTTTTAAATACCACACATGCACTGGCAGGATTAGTTCCTTGAATATTTGAATTATCGAAACATTCTATGTGTATCGGTAGATCTTGAAGGTGTAAATCTTTTTGGAGTGTGGTTAAAATTCTATTTTGATGTTCTTCAGGATTTGCGAGTTCTAACTCTTTCTGTTTGTCACGCTTGTAGTATATAGCATTTCTCATGCTAAGATTCATGAGCTTTTTCTTATCTCCAATCATAGGAATCAGGAACTTCACTCCTGGAATAGCTAAGTTCACTTCTATAGGGGTGTAAATATTTTGAGAAGTGCTTTTATACCTTTTTCTTATTTCTATAATGGCAAATTCTAGTAGTTCTGAATCGGACTCCTCCAATCTTTTTTTGAGCTCGGTAGTTTGTGTTTGGGTAATGGAGCCGTTATTTACTTTCATGTAATTTACGTAGCCACTTTTTAGATCGCTAGAGATCGTAAATACGTCTACATTATGAATCTCTGGGTTGACTATGGTGCTTTTAGTTTGAAACACTTGAAGCACATCTAGCTTCTTTTTTACTTCAGCCGCTTCTTCAAATTTAAGTTCAACCGCGAGTTCTTCTAGGTTGGCTTTAAGGGTTTTACTAAGTTTAGAATAGTTTCCTTTTAAGATTTGTCTAATTCCTTGTACACCTCTTTTATAGTGCTCCTCAGACTCTTTTCCTGCGCAGGAGCCCAGGCAGTTTCCTAAATGATATTCCAGGCACACTTTAAACTTACCAGCGGTTATATTTTCTTCTGAAAGGTTATACTTACAGGTTCTTATTTTATAAAGCTGTTTTATTAGGTCGAGCACAGCTTTCATGTGCTTCACATTCGCATAGGGACCGAAGTATTCAGAGCCGTCTCTAATCATGACTCTAGTAGGAAAAACTCTAGGGAAACGCTCTTTTTTAATGACTATCCATGGGTATGTTTTATCATCTTTAAGTTGAATATTATAACGTGGCTGGTGTTTTTTTATAAGGGAGTTTTCGAGCAGCAACGCGTCTAATTCAGTTTCTACTACTGTAAATTTTATATCTACAATTTTAGAAACGAGCAGGCGAGTTTTTCTATTCTCATATTTATTTTTATTGAAATAGCTAGAGACTCTACTTTTAAGGTTTTTGGCCTTTCCCACATAGATGAGTTTTTCTTCTATGTCGAAATGTTTATAGATACCGGGCAACTCAGGTAAGCGTTGTAATATGGAAGCTATGTGGTCTGATTTTATCAACTCAGCTCAAAGGTAAATAGTTCCCTAGCACAATGGTGTTATAAACATAAAATTAATCGTTGGTTATTGAATCCGCATCCGATAGTAAAATTTTCTATAGAATGTAGAGCACAAAAAAGACCTCTCGAAAGAGGTCTTTAGTATAGTTTTATGAGAGGTATGAGGCCTAATTCACTTTAATAAGCTCTACATTAAATACAAGCGCATCATTTGGCTTAATTACACCCGGTCTTGGATTTGCTCCGTATGCTAGGGCGGGATGAATATAAAATTCATAGACAGCACCTTCATTCATTAGTTGTAAACCTTCTGTCCATCCTTTGATCACTTGAGTGACACCAAAAGTTGCTGGTTCTCCTCTCTCAACAGAACTGTCAAAAGGTGTTCCGTCGATTAAGGTTCCTGAATAATGAACAGTTACTTTATCTGCAGACGTAGGTTTAGCACCCGTTCCTTTTGTTAAAACTTTATATTGAAGACCACTTACAGTAGTAATTACACCTTCTTTTTTTTCATTAGTTGCTAAGAAGTCTTCAGCTATTTTAAGGTTGCCAGAATATTTCAATGATTTCTTTGTTTCTTGATATCCTTGAACCCTTTTTTGAGCTTCGGTAATATCTATAGCCGCATTTCCTGCGTAGACATCACTTATTCCTCTGGCGATATCATCATATGATAATCCGTCAAAATCTTGAGCTTTTAAGTTTTCTCCTATACTCACACCTATCGCGTAACTAACTTCTTTTTCTGTGCCATTATTCGCAGAAGAACTGCTTTCGTCTTGTGCCATTGTAGAGCAGCCCATAATAGACAAACTAATAAGAGCTGGTAATAAATAATTTTTCATGTTTTTTTATCTTGTAAATACTAATTTATTTTCAGTTGAAAGATTACCATCAAATTGGTAACCCTCTTTGTCAAATTTAATTAAATCTTTTTCATCCGATATTTTTTCCTCGATTATAAATTTAGCCATCATTCCTCGGGCTTTTTTTACAAATATCTGAATCATTTTTAATTGACCATTTCTAAAGTCTTTAAATTCAGCAGTGATTACTTTTCTTCCAAGAGATAAATGAGGAAGAAGGACCTTTGAGTATTCAGCACTGGCTAAATTTATAATAACGTCTTCTATTTTCATTTCAGACTCTAGCTGCGAAGCAATAGTGCTACCCCAATACTTATATAAGTTTGTTTTGGTTTGATTTATAGACCATTTACTACCCATTTCTAATCTATACGGCTTGATTAGGTCTAAAGGCTTAAGGATTCCATATAGTCCAGAGAGAATTCTAATCTGTGACTGGGAGTTCTCTAGGTCAGTTTTTCTCCAATTATTGGCATTTAAACCCAAATACACGTCTCCATTAAAAGCTAGGATAGCTTCTTTTTGTGGTACGTTTTCCCATTGAGCATAGCGATCCTTATTGAGAGAAGTAAGCGCTTCGCTTAAATGCATCATTTCACTTAAACTTTTAGCTGAGATAGCATTAAGTTTTTTAGCTAAACTATCTGCCTCTGACAAAAACACAGGGCTTGAAGATTCTAAAAATAATGCAGGTTTATCGAAATTAAGTTTCTTCGCTGGAGAAAGAAGAATTTTCATTTAGCTATTTTTTAATTTTTAGACCTCTTTTGGTCATTACTACTAAGTTTTTTTTAGTAAGGTCTTGAACTGCTTTCTTAAACGTATTCTTAGTCATTTTTAGTCTGAGCTTAATCTCTTCTTCATCGGAATCCTCGGTAAGTCTTACATATTTCATTTCTTGAACCATAAGTAAAACTTTATGAGACGCATCTTTTATAGATTTTTCTATTGAAGGCTGCATGCTTATTATCAGAGAGCCTTGTCTATTGTCTTCTACATATCCTGTAAATCGAGCTCCCATTTTAATATGAGTGACAGCTTCAGCATCTGTTAAATAACCCCAATACTTGTCTTCTACATTGATTTTAAATCCTCCCTCAGTTTTTCCAATGATTTGACACTTTACTTCATCCTCATTTTGATAATTATACCCTCTTCTTTCCAAAAATTTTTCTAAATCAAAATCACCATTTAACTTTCCAGTAAGACCATCTAATCTTAATGTCACGATGTACTTCTTATTTATCTCTGGCTGGATTCCTTCTTCCCTTTTGTGAATAAATAAGTCAGCATCTAATCCCATGTCTGCAAAAAAGGCAAATGTATTCATTCCTACAATCCTTAAATAAGCAAACTTATTCAGCGCCACTAAAGGCTCTTTCATAGTTCCAGCTATGACTCCATCTTTTTTATTGTAAAGGAATACGGAAACCTTAGCACCTTCCTTGAGGAGTTTGTCAGTTTGATTATGTGCCATTGGAATTAAAATAGGTCTAGTTTCCATAACTATTTCCGGATCCATGGTAAGCTTATTCTTTACTGTTTTTTCTATTTCTTCAGTTGTTCCTGCAGGGTGAGCTAGGTAAACAAAATCTCTATCAATTTCAAATATCTCTAACTCGTGCCAGTGACCTAATAAATCCATCATACAAAGGTCTATTATTTCAATTCTTATTCCGAATAAAAATTGTTCTTTTTTATTCCTTCATATATTTGAAGCAATCTTAATTTAAAATAGAAATTTATGAAACTGAATGCGTTAATTATCACTCTTTTATTTTCAAGCTTGACTGTCCAATCTCAATGTTTAGATGGAGAGATAGAAGTGTTTGTGAATGTTTTCACGGATAACTGGGGATATGAGACTTATTGGCAGTTGGCTAATCAAGGAGAGGCATGTGAAGATACTCCATTGTATGAAGCTGGAAATATATTGGAAGTATCATGTTTTGGTCCTTCAGATGGTATGCCTGCAACAGGGGGTAATGGGTATGCCAATAATGAAGTTTTCATAGAAGGCCCATTTTGTCTAGTTGAGGGGCAAGAATACGATATCATATTTGTAGATGATTATGGTGATGGGGGATTGATTTTCGAGGTCATTCAGGAGGGTGTCATTACGTCTTACCTCCTGGGTACTGGAGAAGGAAACACATTTACCTTTACTGCTGGAGATTTAACTCCTGCATTTATATTTGGAGATAGGCCATGTGAAAGTTTTAGCTTAGAAATAGATGGAGCTTCTGTAGTTATAGAAAACGCAGAGGCTACAGCAAGCCCGGGTGAGATCTCTCCTCCTGACGGATTTTGTGGAGCATATGGACAATGGTGTGATGGTAATGGCCCCTCAAATACAATGTGGGTGACTTTTGTACCAGAGACTGATGGTGCTTTTGAAGTTTCTTCGTGCAATGAGTTAAATGACTTCGATACTGCTATCGCAGTATACCAAGTAGAAGATTGTTCTGATTTTTCGACTTATACACTGTTATCTAGCAATGATGATGCTTATATAGGCTGTTCGGAAGGGTCTTCAGGATATGCGTCTACCTGTTATGTCAGTTGTTTAAATCCTGGTGAGACTTATTATATTCAGTTAGATGGTTGGGCAGGAACTGTAGGAACTTCAGAAATCACTGTATCAACTTATATAGGCGAACCAGAGGTGGGGAGTTACTTAACTGATGTTCAGTGCGCTAATATAAAAGGAGACACTGGTAGCGGAATAGTTCCACAAATAAACGGTTTAGGAATAAATTACTCTGTAGTGTGGGATGGGCCTAATGATTTTACTTCTGAGGAGCGTACATTAGAAAATGTTCCTGCTGGAAATTATACGTGTGTAATATCGAATGAATGTGGTTATATTTTCACTGAAACATTCACGTTAGAATCGCCTGAAGTTATAGTTCCTAATTTTACGGGAGAATTGACGTCATGCGAAGAGTTAGAAGACGGTATTATTTTAACTAACATATCTGGTGGGGCAGAGCCATACGATGTAGTTTGGTCTGGACCCGAAAGTTTCCAGTCTTTTGAACCTAATTTAGAAAACATAGGTGTAGGAACTTACTTTTTAGAAATAGAAGATGATAATGGATGTGATTATCAGTTTCAGTATACTATTTCTGCAGGAAATAGTCTAGAGTTCAGTTTGGGTGCTAATCCAACGCTATGCTTAGATGAAGCCATAGAATTTATAGCTCCTTTAGGATTCTTTCTCTATGAATGGCAGGATGGGAGTGAGAACTCTACTTATGTATTTTCGGCAGAGGATAGTGGGGTAGGAGTATTCCCTATTATTTTAACGATTTTAGATGATGTAGGATGTACTCATACTGATGTCGTAAATGTGACAGTTGAAAACTGTCTAGGTATTTATGATTACACCAGTGAGGATTTCGGTTTGTATCCAAATCCTAGTAGAGGAATGGTAAATTTCCTTCAAACTGAAAGCTCTTTACTTCAAGGCAGAATATTGGTGTTTGATTCTAACGGAAAAGAAGTGTATAATGCTAATGCTGAACTTGCCAATGCTATTGATTTATCTTTCCTGAGTCAAGGGGTTTACAGCGTCATGATTAAAACGAAAGAAGGTACTTTTAAGAATACGCTCGTGATCTCTAAGTAGAATTTTAGTGGCCTATAAAGTAATACTCGTTTCCACTTTCAAAGTGGTTTTCAAAATCTTGTTTACTTAAAGAGTCCTTATTGTCTAAATATTCTTCTAGAGAAGATATGGACATGTTGCAACGCTGAGAGAAAAAATCAAAGACTTCAGAGGGGGAAGTGCTGTAAAAGTCAGCGGCTCCTTTTCCATGTTCGAAAATGACCAGTGGTTTATGGGTTTTCAACGTGTTTATAGCTCCTTCAAGAACTTCTAATTCAGCTCCTTCAACGTCTATTTTTATGAGAGCTACTTGACTTATTTTCTCTTCAGATAGCGCTTGGTCTAGCGTTGATATTTCTACTGTAATAGTCTCTAAATCTACTTGCCTGTTTTGATAATCTCTTTCCTTGAATCCGCTAAAGGCCTCTGCATTTTTTACGTGGGTAAATTCTTTTTGGCCACACTCATTGCTTAAACCAAAGTCTTTAATGATTACAGAATTACTATAGTTCTTTTTTAAGGATTTAGCTAAATGTGGAATAGGTTCGAAGCCGATGTGCTTTCCGTTTGGAGCGTACTTGATGAAAAGATCTAAGATTTCACCTTTATGACTTCCTACATCTACGCAATTAGATGAGTCGTCTAATTTTCTCTCTAGAATTTTCTCTAAGAGGGCGTCATATTTCTGATTCTTAGATATATAAATACCTAATGCAGTAAGACATTTCTTTATGAATTGTTTCAAGATTTACTAGAAGTTTGATTATTCAATCGATTTTAAGGCGTTAGCCGTGAAATCGGTGCAAAGAACTTATATTTTTGACATTAATGGAATGAAAATTGGAATTTCTTACCTATGAATTATTTAACAACTATTACAGTGCTACTTTTCGTGTTTATTTTAAGTAACTGTGGAAATCAACCAGATCTCGCAGAGGTGCAGTCTTCGGCAGATTTAGAGTTGACAAATGAGTATCAAGACAAGAAGATAAATTTTAAAAATGTAGTTTTGTCTAGCCGAACATCTATTCCTGGCGTCCATTCTAATTTAAGAGGAACTAGGAAGTACGAAATCAGTATGGGTTTAGAGTTGGCTTCTGCTGTAGAGTTTAAACGATTAATGGTGGATAGTGTGGTTATTCCATTGGCGGCTCTTATGATAAACGGAGAAAAAAAATCTGGATTTTTATTGAGAGAAAGTAGTGATTACGTTAATATATCAGCATACAGAAGAATATATGTTACAGCCAATAATGTTCCAGAGGTTCATGAGCCTGTGGTCTATGAATCTTCTGGCTTGAGATTATCAAAAGGAGCCGTTTTAGAGTATACCAAAGATGGGAATCCTTATTACTTAGAAATTGAAGAGATTAAGATAATGCCTAAAATTTACGCTCCTTGAGAATGAAAGAATTGACCAAGAGAATACTGTTTCCTCTTCTGCCAGATAGCCTCTTGAAAATTATGCGATCAAGGCATTACCTAAAGAAATTTTCGGAATTAACAGGAGAGGAAGAACCTGAGATGACTATTATAAATGATCTAGTTAAAGCCGGAGATTCTGTTTTAGATATAGGGGCAAACTTCGGAGCTTACACAAAGCTCTTTTCCAATCTGGTAGGTGAAAAAGGGCAGGTTTTTTCATTTGAACCTATTCCAGAAGTGAACTGTTACTTGAGGACTAATCTTAGCTCGGGAAATATTCATAACGTTGTGGTACATGATTTTGCTTTAAGTGATTCCTCCGGAAAGGCTAGCTTTTCTATTCCTAAATTCAACCATTCTGGATATAATTTTTATGAGGGTCATCTAACAGACGGTGATGGAGATATTACAGTGGAGGTTCAGCGGTTGGATGATTTAGGAATAGCTAGGAAAATTTCCTTTGTTAAGTGCGATGTGGAGGGCGCCGAATTATTAGTGCTGAAGGGTGGTGTAGATTTCATAGCTCAGCATAGACCGGTTTTTATGCTGGAAATAAATTCCGATATTACTACTCCTAAGGCTATAGAGCTTATTCAATTTATGGAAAAACACGATTATGAAATCAGGTTCATGGAAGGAAATAAGCTAGTGAAAGCTAAGCCTGAGTTTCATGGAGTAAACTACTTTTTCTTTTCTCGTGCTTAAGTCCAGTGAGAACCTCTCTCTCGCTTCTTCTGTAAGCATTGACTGAGATTTACTAGTCAAGCAAGGAGATTAAATCCCTTCTAGAATAACTGTGAGATTTATTTGTCAGTATCTTCAATGAGATTATTTAACACTTCACCTGTAATGTCTATAAGTTCTATTTTGGCAAAATGCTCTTTCAGGTAGGGAAACCATAAAGATGTTTCATTCTAGATTAGAATTTTATAACGGAGTGCTTAGTGTTCGCTTCTTGTTTTTTTACTTTCCTGCAAATTTAGAAATAACCATATTTACTAGTGCACTCCAAGTGTACTTCTCTTTGTCATGCTTAAGGTTAGAAACGAATTCTTCCTTTTTGCTAGAAGAAAAATAGTCTAGTAAGTTTTCAGCAATTTTTTGAGGATCTAGCGGGCTAACGTATCCTACTCGATTATTTGGAACCATTTCAGTTAGTCCGCCTACATCAGACACTAAAAGAGGAAGGTTAAAGTGATAAGCAATCTGAGTAACTCCGCTTTGAGAGGCTGTATGATAAGTTTGAGCTAAGATATCTGCAGCACAGAAATAGGATGGAATGTCTGCTGAAGGAATAAAGTGATCATGTATGATTACATTCTCTATCAGTTCGAGTGTTATAATTAACTGGTCGTATTTTTCACGATCTTCATAAAATTCGCCTGCGATAATTAGCTTGATAGATTTGTCTTTTTTTATTACTTCATATAGTGCGCTTAATAATATATCTAAACCTTTATAAGCTCTCACTAGACCGAAGAACAGAATGTAATTTCCGTTGTCTTCTAAGCTTAATTTTTTCCTTGCTTCTTCTTTGGAGATAACCGCTCCTAAATCGGTGTTTATAGGATGAAATAGACTTAAAATCTCCTTATTCGTAAAAGCCTTTAGCTCATCTTTCACATGAGAAGAGAGTGTGATAAACCCTTCGCACTTAGACATAAGATAGTTTGTCAGAGCTCGATCTCCTCGTCTTTTTTCATGCGGGATTACATTGTCACACATGGCCAAGACTTTCGTTCGGACATTGATTAATTTAGCTATCGAGCCTAATGCAGGAGCCATAAATGGGATCCAATATCTTATAATAACTAAATCGGGAGACTTCTTATTGATATAATGAGCCGCTCTGAGCCAGCTTATGGGATTTAGGCTACTTACTTTTCTTTTGATTTCAAGATCTCCGGGAGCTTCATCCTCTGAGTATTGATTAGTCCCAGGAAACAAGAAGTTGGGGTACTGCATGGTAAAAGTGACCAGTTCACACGGGTGCCCTAATTTATTAAACGATCTGCATAAGGAGTGATTCGTGTCAGCTATTCCGCCTCTGTAAGGAAATGCCGGTCCTATGATGATTACGTTCATTTAAGCTACGTTAATGAGTTTAAATTTGGCGCCATGTATACCGTTCATAGCATTCTCCAAGAGAGGGGCGTTATCCATTCTTATATCGGTAAGAAGTGAGCAGGAAATCTGGAAGTCTGGTTCATTCATCTCTAGTTGAAGCTCTTTAATTAGAGACATCACCTTGGGCATGGCGTTATAATCAAAATCTAATTTATAGAAATGATGAACATGTCTTTCAAGTATTGAATTCTCATTAATAGCCATTTTCGCTGCCGTTCGATAGGCGTCTATTAGACCGCCCACTCCTAATTTCACCCCTCCGAAATAACGCACGACACATATAAATACATTAGTGAGTTCGAAAGATTGTATTTGACCTAAAATGGGCTTTCCTGCAGAGTTTGACGGTTCTCCATCATCATTAGCTCTGAATACTTTTTTATCTAGGCCTAGCCTATATGCGTAGCAATGGTGTCTGGCAGAATGATGTTCTTTCTTTACTTCCTCCAATCTCTCTTTTACTTCCTCTATGGAGTAAGCTGGAAAAGCATAACCGAAATGCTTACTTCCTTTCACTTTATATAAGCTTTCAGAAGAAATTTTTAACGTGCGGTATGAGTCTTTTGGAGTTTCGATAGGAGTTAATCTAAGCGCGTGTAAATAGAGTTTTGACTTTTGAATTCAGGGACGATTTCTTTCAGCATTTTCACGAGCGCTTCATTATTTTGTCCGTCAAATAGTAAAATCAATTCGCTTATTTTCTTTAAAGAAGCTTCGTGATTTTCAGAGGATAGCTTGGCTATCATGATTTTTGGGTGATGTGTCTCTATGGTGTTTTCTTCAGAAGTTAGTAGTTCTTCATATAGTTTTTCTCCCGGTCTTAATCCTGTGAACCTAATCTCTATGTCTTTTCCTTCCTCTAGTCCAGACAACTTTAGCATTTTTTCAGCAAGGTCATAAATCCGTATGCTTTCTCCCATATCGAAAACGAATACTTCGCCTCCTTTGCCCATAGTTCCAGCTTCAAGCACTAGCTGCACTGCTTCGGGAATAGTCATAAAGAACCTCGTTACATCTTTATGCGTCACCGTAAGCGGACCGCCCTCTCTAATTTGCTTTTTAAACAGAGGAATTACACTGCCATTAGAGCCTAGAACATTTCCGAATCTCGTAGCGATAAACTTAGTTTCAGAAGTACAGTTCATAGCCTCGCAATACATTTCTGCGGCTCTTTTGGTGGCACCCATTACATTGGTTGGGTTTACAGCTTTGTCGGTAGAGATTAAAATAAACTTTTCCACTTTCTGTCTAATAGCTTCATCTGCCAAGTATTTCGTTCCTGAAATATTGGTAAGAACAGCCTCTGAAGGATTTTCTTCCATGAGTGGAACATGCTTGTAAGCTGCAGCATGAAAGACAACATTTGCTTTACATTCTTCCAGAAGATGCCTTACTCTTTCTTTCTGAGAAACATCACCTATAACAAACTCACACTTAGGACTACCTCCTGTCACTTTTAATTCCTGTTGTAGATCATAGAGAGGCGTTTCGGCTTGGTCAAATATCCATAGCTTTTCTGGGTTGAAATTTAGAATCTGTCTTACCAGTTCAGAGCCAATAGATCCTGCTCCTCCAGTAACAAGTATGGTTTTATTCTCTAGGTCTTTGAATATATTTTCCTTGGAGAGTACAATGGGAGTTCTGCCCAGTAAGTCCTCGATTCGGACGGTTTGTAACTGCTTTAACGAGAGTTCTCCTTTAATCCATTTTTTTACTGGCGGAACATTCAGAATAGTCGTTTTAGAATTAATCGCTTTCTCAGCTATTTCTCTTTTTTTAGCAGGGTCTAAGTTTTGTATACTGACAATAATTTGTTCTACTTTTTTAGAGTTTAGAACCTCATTTAATTTCTTAGAGTCATATATAGTTACTCCATCTAACTTTTTTCCAACTTTAGATTTATCATCGTCTATGAAAGCTACTATTTCTATTTGTGCACTTGGATCTTGGTCTATAGTTTGTTTAGTGATTAATCCAGATTCACCTGCTCCGAAAATGGCTACTTTCATTCGCACCCTATGTGGATTTTTGAACTCAGTGTAAAGTAATTTGACGCTCAGCCTAAATAGCACGAGCGATACAAGGCTAAAAAGAAACTCAATAGTTAATATTGAATTTGGGAGGAGGAATAACTCACTGTCAGAAGCGTATTTGTAGCCTATGCTAATAGAATAGAGAAGAACCGTGCCCAGAAACAGGGATAGAAAAATTCTACGGGTATCTTCAATACTTGTGTATCTAATGATTCCTGCGTAAGACTTGAAAAGAATAAAAAACAGTACTCGTACCCCTATGAATAAGGGGAAAAACGTAGAGCCTAAAGTCCATTCTTCACTAGGGATGTTGAAATCAAACCGAAGTAAATAAGCGACTACATAGGATAGAGTTACCAGTCCTAAGTCAACTAAAAAGATGATCCACCGTGGTGTATTTCCTGAAGGAAGTTTCATAAAGAGTAATTACCCTTCAAATGTAATAGAAAAGATAAAAGCTCTAGACTTTAAGCTGCTTACATTTCTGCTATAAATAGTATCATCTTGTATTAAGAGGTTGGGAATTCCTAAAGAGCTCTTGAATTCTAGGGACAATTTGAAGTATTCTAAGAAAAAATCGAAGCCACCGCCTATATCTATCGAGTAATCATGATCTATAATTTTTATGATTTGATTAGCACTTAAGTCTTGGTTTACATCTTTCTGCGACTGCATGTCTAGGCTGTATTTCCCGCCAGCCAACATGTAAGCTGCGAAATTTCTAGATCTATTCGTCCTTAATTTGAAATTAATAGGAAAGTCGAGGTAAACAGATTCTATTCTTCTACTCTCTGTGTTTCTATCTAGATCAGACTCTAAAAATGTGAAATCCATTGTTCTATCCTGAAATGAAAGTCCAGGTAAAAAGCGAATGTGAAAATTTTCCATTAGGTCATAACTAGCGAGTAAATTCAGGTTAAATCCAGGCTGTGGTTTCATCGTGATAGCTAGAAGTGAGTCGGTGAAATTGAAGTCAGGCGCTCTTTGCATCGAAAAGTTTGAACTGTTGTATCCCAATATGAATCCAAAATGGTAGCTTCTTCTATCGAATCCAGAAAGGTTATTAGCAGTGTTGCGTTGCGCGTATGAGTCCACACTGAAGAAAAGCGTACAAAATGCCCCAAGTAAAAATAGCTTTATGTAATTCTTCTTTTCCAACTGTTTTCAGAAACGGTTTATGGGTTCATATATTGTAATATTAAGTATGTTTAACGAATATCCTCCCGGCAATTCCGCTAACCAAGGCAGAGCATGTTAAATTGAGTAGAAAGAAGTAAGTGAAAATTAAGGATAAGAATACCTTCATATTCAGCATGGTCATGAAGTTAACTCTTATTTCTTTAAGATATTCCTCTTCGCTTGGCAGTCCTTTCCCTTGTGGTATGTTTATTTGTCCCTTATTAGCTTCCATCACAGCGTCGTAACCACCTGATTTAATCATTTGCTCGCGCAAAAGCTCTATCCTTTCGTCTACTATTCCTGCTAAATATTCAGTGTCAATAACCATATAATAAATGGCTAAAAAGCCAAAGATGATTAAGGAGTATTGTACTGCAGATTTCATCGAAACTTTAAAGTCTATCAAGAAGTCTGTTCCGTTTTGTGGTAAATGGTTAGCAGGTCTGTCCTCAGAACTCTGGTTGACCAGATTCGAGTCTAAAGGGGACTCAATTGTCCTTTGATTGATTTTAGAATAGTGATTTTTCAGCGCTTTATAAATAATATAGAGCGTAAAACCAATATTCAATGATACTACTAATTGAGTATAGGTTAAAGAATTCCCAGAATAAAAGAGCAACAGTTTAACTGCGATCCATACAGCAGCTAGAATCAGAATTAAACGTTGAAGAGGTTTCATTAGCTATTCATAGAGATTAAAAACTCTTCGTTAGATTCTGTAGACATAATTCTACTTTTAACGAATTCCATAGCCTCTATAGGATTCATATCAGCTAGATGTTTTCTTAGAATCCAAATTCTCTGAAGGGCTTCTTTATCCATTAATAGGTCTTCTCTTCTAGTTCCTGAAGAAGTTATATCTATAGCAGGAAAAATTCTTCTATTGGCTATTTTTCTATCTAACTGAAGTTCCATATTACCCGTTCCTTTGAATTCTTCAAAGATCACTTCATCCATTTTAGAACCGGTGTCAGTTAATGCCGTGGCTATGATGCTTAAAGAACCACCATTTTCTATGTTTCTAGCTGCTCCAAAGAATCTTTTTGGTTTGTGAAGTGCATTTGCATCTACACCTCCAGTTAATACTTTACCAGAAGCTGGGCTCACAGTATTGTATGCTCGAGCTAGTCTAGTAATAGAATCTAGAAGGATACAAACATCATGTCCGCATTCTACCATTCTCTTCGCTTTCTCTAATACGAGGTTAGCTATTTTTACGTGTCTATCTGCAGGCTCATCAAACGTAGAGGCTATTACTTCAGCATTTACACTTCTTTTCATATCAGTTACCTCTTCAGGTCTTTCATCTATAAGAAGAATAATTAAGTAAGTCTCAGGATGGTTCTCAGCTATGGAGTTGGCTATTTCTTTTAATAATACAGTCTTCCCAGTTTTTGGCTGAGATACGATCATTCCTCTCTGTCCCTTTCCTATAGGAGCGAACAGATCCATTAGTCTAGTAGAGATGTTTTTAGAATTTTTCCCTAACTGAAACTTTTCCTGCGCGAAAAGCGGAGTCAAATATTTGAATGGAATTCTATCTCTTACGAACTCAGGGCTTCTCCCGTTAATAGACTCTACAGAAATAAGCGGGAAATATTTTTCTCCTTGTTTAGGAGGTCTAATATTACCTACAACAGAATCACCAGTTTTGAGTCCATAAAGCTTGACTTGACTTTGAGCGACATAAACGTCATCTGGAGAATTTAAATAATTGAAATCAGAGGACCTTAAGAATCCGTAACCATCTTGCATCATTTCTAATACACCTTCAGCCTTTATCTCGCCATCAAAGTTATATCCGTGCTCATCGGCCTTACCTCTTTTTTGCTCTTTTTTGTGATGATTATTCTGATTATTACCCTGATTTGGGTTGTTATTCTGGTTTGGATTATTCTGATTTCTAGTGTTTTTATGATCAGAATTAGTGTTTTCTCGCTGTGGTCTTTTATTATTGGAGTGAACAGGCTTCTTGGCTTGAGAATTTTCTTTTTGTTCTGATATTTCTGCTTTTGGTGTAGCAGGAGTATTAGGACTAGTAGTTGAGTCAGAAACATCTACCTTTTTTCTAGGTCTTTTGCCTTTAGTTGGTGATGCCGATCTTTTGCCATCTGCTGAATTTACCCTTGTGGCGTCTTTTTGTCCAGGAGTCTCTTTGTGCGTAACTTCTTTGTTAGAAGCGTGCTCTCCAGATGTTCTTGGTTTATTTGGAGCTTCAGAAGCTTTACTGGGAGGATTTACCGCCTGCTCAT
>DDEI01000069.1:0-27896 GCA_002336675.1 Flavobacteriales bacterium UBA1958
TCTGTTATGTTCTGTCCTATGGCATAGGGTCGGTAATCTTTCATAGGCAAGTAGTCATAAGTAACGTAAGCAAAAATGCAACATACTACTGTTACGGCTCCAGCTACTATCCAATCTGTGGCTGCAGAATTACTCCTTCTACGAATAAACTCAGCTACAAATAGACATATCACGGTAAATATCACTGGGAATAACCAGTCCAGCATTTTAAGAGAGAACAACGCTACTGCAAGCAGAGATACTGCTAATAGAATCAAATATTCTCTTTTGTTCTTTTTATTGGATAAATCAAAGTGTTCTTTCTTCTCGAAGAAAAAAGCATACACCACTAGTATTATAGTCCAAATCAATAAGAATAAATCTTTTTGGAAACTCTGATAAGGCGTCAAAGGAATAGCGTTACCGAAACAGCCACAAGCCGTAACACAATCTCGCGTAGTTTCTACCATCTCCCCGCCAATCTCCATTATAACTTTTTCGAAAGGATCACATGAATGAGTGTAGAAAGTAAGCCAAGTAAAAAACAGAATCAATATTAATATTAGTGCAGAAGATAATTTCTGCTTAGCCCATACCAAAATGGCTACTCCTAACAGCACTTCCGCTATGCATATGAACACTGCTATACCTAGAGAATATGGAATCAAATCAGGAAAGCCTAAAGCCTTCTCACTAAAATACTCCTGTAACTTATAACTAAATCCAAAAGAGTCATTCATCTTAATTAGACCGCTAATAATAAAAAGTGATCCTACAATTAATCTAGAAATATAAACTGCTAATTTTAATATTGTGGTCTTCATGAATTGCTATTTGACTTCAAATTTACGTATTGATTATCCTTGCCCTTTTCTTTTAACAGATCTTTAACGCTCCTGCGCTGAAAGGTGAATCATAGAGAAAATGGCATAGTTCAACATGTCATAATAATTCGCACCAATTCCCTCCGAAATAAGAGTAGCCCCCTGATTATCCTCTATCTGCTTTACTCTTAATAGTTTCATTAGAATTAAATCAGTCAATGAGCTTACGCGCATATCTTTCCAAGCCTCACCATAATCGTGGTTTTTATTTAGCATTAGCTGCTTAGCTTCTTCCGCATATTTATCGAATAATTCTGTAGCTCTCTCCTCACCTATTTCCAGCTCATCTAATCCATCCATCTCTATTTGGATTAAAGCCATAATACAGTAATTAATAATCCCGATAAACTCAGGCTCTATTCCCTCGTCTACTTTACTGCTACCCACCTGCTGTAACGTTCTGATTCTGCTAGCTTTAATGAATATCTGATCAGTCAGAGAAGAAACTCTAAGTATTCTCCAAGCTGTCCCATAATCCTTAGTTTTATCCGTGAATATGGTTCTACACTTAAGTTTTATAACCTCATCGAAAAGCGTTGCAGTATCTTTCATCTTTACTTCAATTGTGCGTGTAAAGATATAATTAAGCGTTGCAATGAACAGTGCTGTTCATTATTCTTTTTAAATGAGTTTTCAAAAAAAAATACTCTTGAACACAACTTGCTCTGTAAGCATAATGGAGTGATTAAAAGCTTTAGCTTTGTACAGCTATTATTCCTACTGAGGAAAAGTAAAGAAATCCTATTTTCAAAACAAATTGGCAAGAACAAATCGAATATTTAAGAAAGGGCAAATTCTAGAGGTAGAGATAACCGATATGGCTTTCGGTGGCAAGGGAATCGGGAGAGTAGAAACCGAAAAAGGTCCATTTGTGGTTTTCGTAATGAATACTATTCCAGGTCAAACGGTAAGAGCTCGTGTAGATAAATGTAGAAACTCTCATGCAGAATGCAAACTCGTAGAAGTGGTCAACGCCTCAAATAATGAAGTTCCTGTAGATTACCAGCCGATATCTGGAGCGCCATACATTACGCTTCCTGTAGAATATCAGACACAATATAAAAAGGCCACTACTTTTGATTTATTTAAAAAAATTGGAAAAGTAGAAAATATAGAATCTTTATTCGACGAGTTCATCGCTTCTCCTAGCGCTTGGCATTATAGAAATAAAATGGAATATAGTTTCTCTGTAATTCGATATGACAGAGAGACTAAAGAAGAGGTAGATGATTTCGCTCTTGGTTTTAAGAAAAGAGGAACTTGGTGGATAGTAGAAAACTTAGATAAAGACAGTGGTATTTTCGATAAGCAGTTCGAAGATAACATGAAAACTATCAGAGAATGGCTAATAGCTACTGGATTGCCTGCTTGGCACCCACCTAAGCAGCATGGCTTTTTCAGATTTCTTCAAGTAAGAAAAAGTTTTCACTCTAACAAACTCCTGATAAACCTTGTCACTACTGACGTAAACATAGAAAAACTAGATATTAAGGGACTAGTTAATCTTTTTAAAGAAACCTTAGGGGATAGATTAGGTGGATTAATACACACTATTAATAATCACACGGGAGATAGAGTGGAGCCTTATGGAGGAAACACGAATATCCTTTATGGTGATTATAAACTGGTAGAAATGATAAACGGACTAGAGTTCGAAATCAGTATTCAGAGTTTCTTCCAGACCAATCCTAAATGTGCGGAAAGACTTTATAATAAGGTTATTGAGTATGCTGGCGAAAATACAGGGGAAGGAATTATCATGGACATGTTCTGTGGTACTGGAACTATTTCCCAGCTACTAGCCAAAGGCACGGGGAAAGACATCGTAGGAGTAGATATAGTAGAAAGCGCCATAGAAGATGCCAGAGCTAACGCTAGAAGAAATAAAATAAAGAATGTGCGGTTTTTTGCTTCTGATGTTGGAAAGTTCTTACTAAAGCACCCTGAGTACAATGGGGAAATACTTACAATCGTTTTAGATCCCCCGAGAGCTGGAATAGCGCCTAAAACGCTGAAAAAGGTTATTTCTTTGAACGCTAAAACCATTGTTTATGTAAGTTGTAATCCTGCTACTCAAGCTAGAGACACCGAAACTTTAAGAGAGTCTGGTTATGAATTAGTAAAACTTTCTATGGTTGATCAGTTTCCTCATACAGGACATATAGAGTCTATTGCCTTGTTTAAGAAATGAATACACTAGACGAATCATACTGGACGAACAGATATCATTCTAAGACTACAGGATGGGATATCGGGTATACCGGGCCACTAGGTAATATCTTAAATAATTTAGAGGATAAAAATTCTGTAATCCTAATTCCTGGCGCTGGGAATGGCTATGAAGCCGATTATGCTTTATCCCTAGGAATAGCAAATATCCATGTGTTAGATTTTTCTGCACCGCCTTTAGAAAATTTGAAAAAACGTCTCTCCAAACTTAAGCTAGAAAATATTCACTGTACTGATTTTTTCGGACACGAAGGAACTTATGATATAATCTTGGAACAAACGTTCTTCTGCGCCCTCAACCCAAAGTTAAGAGAGCAGTACATGACTAAAATTCATTCTCTTTTAAAACCAAATGGAATTCTCACTGGAGTTATGTTCGACCATGCCCTAGATACCGGGCCACCTTTTGGAGGATCTTTAAAAGAGTATGAAAAACTTTTTAGCCCTAAATTTGACATCGAAATAATGGAACGCTGCAAATTTTCTATTCCTGCCAGGGCAGAAAAAGAACTTTATGTAAAATTCAGAAAGAAATAAGACATGACTGATGATAAATTACTGGTTCTAACCGAAAAGCAAATCCAGCAGAAAATCCAGCGAATAGCTCACGAAATTTATGAAAACCATTACCAAGAAAAAGAACTTGTAATAGTTGGCATTAAAAATCGTGGACTAATTATGGCTGAAAGGTTGAAAGAACTTATTGACTCTATTTCTGAAATCAACACCACACTCTTCGGCATAGAACTTCACAAAGATAAACCTACGACTAATCCTATCGTGTTTTCGGGAGATTTAGCAAGCCTAAAGAACAAAGCTGTTATAGTAGTAGATGACGTACTTAACTCAGGTAGAACGCTTATTCATGTGGTTAAATTTTTACTAGACTACCCGCTAAAAAGTATGAAAACAGTAGTTCTCGTAGATAGATTCCATAGAAAATTTCCAGTACGTGCGGATATAGTAGGCTTGACATTGAGTACTAACATGAAGGAGCATGTATCTGTTGATTTCACTAAACCCGAGGCCGTGTACCTTCAGTAATCTTTCTCTTTATTAGGAGATCTTTACCACATCACCTTTCTATTCCCGTTTCCTTTTAGCTAATATCAGCAGCTCATGAGCCTCTATAACTTAGTAGTTCATTACATTTGGAATCCAATTTTTATTTAAAATGAAACTTAAACTTATAGCACTCTCTTTTTTTCTATTCTCTTCCATTATTTCTGATGCACAAGCTACACGATGGCAACAGGCCATGACATGTGAAATGGATATCGAAATGGATGTGGAGACACATAAATTCACGGGAACTCAAAAGTTAGTTTATACTAACAATTCTCCTGATGACCTAGACCAAGTGTTTTACTATTTGTTTTTTAATGCTTTCCAGCCAGGAAGTATGATGGATGTAAGATCTCGAACTATAGAAGACCCCGACTCTAGAGTTGGTGACAGAATCTCGCAATTAGAAGAGTCTCAGCAAGGATACCAAAAAATTACTTCCTTAAAAATGGATGGTCTCAATGTAGACTTCAAAGTAGAAGGAACTGTTCTAGAGGTAAACCTCCCTAAGACCTTGAAATCTGGAAAGATAGCTACATTCGAAATGGTTTTCGATGCTCAAGTTCCTCTTCAGATAAGAAGATCAGGAAGACAAAATACTGAAGGAATTAGATATAGTATGACGCAATGGTTCCCGAAAATGTGTGAATATGATTGTATGGGATGGCATGCTGTACCTTATGTAGGAAGAGAGTTTCATGGTGTTTGGGGAGACTATATGGTAAATATAACTTTAGATGCTAGTTACGTCATAGGTGCAACTGGTGTGTTACAAAACCCAGATGAAATAGGTTATGGATACTCTTCTATGGACATAAAGCATAAATTAGGAACTACTCATACCTGGAAATTTAAGGCTGAGAATGTTATTGATTTTGCTTGGGCTGCTGATGCCGATTTTATTCATGAGACCGCTCAGGTAAAGGATGGGCCAGTATTGCACTTTATTCATCAAGATGATGAAGAAATAAATGAAAATTGGAAGGAACTTAAAGATTACAGTGTAAAAGCAATGGAATTTTTCTCTGAAAATTATGGTGAGTATCCTTATCCTCAGTACACCATCATTCAAGGTGGAGATGGCGGAATGGAATATCCTATGGTTACGCTTATCACGGGAAAAAGAAGCCTTGGTAGTTTAGTAGGTGTAACGGCTCACGAAATGGCACATAGCTGGTTCCAAGGCTTACTAGCTACTAACGAGAGTTTATATGAATGGATGGATGAAGGATTCACCACATTCGCTTCTGGAGAATGTATGACTCATCTTTATGGAGATGATGGGACACCTAATAATTACCGTTCATTACAGGGATATATAAGGTTAGCTAATTCTGGAGTTGAAGAGCCAATGAGCACTCATGCCGATCATTATGTTACCAATTATGCTTATGGTTCCGCAGCCTATAGTAAAGGTTCTGTATTTCTTAACCAACTTAGATATATAGTAGGAGAAGAAAACTTTAGAGCTGGTATGATGGAGTACTTTAACACTTGGGCGTTTCACCACCCGAACCCAAATGACTTCATAAGAATTTTCGAGAAGAATTCTCAACTAGAATTAGACTGGTATTTACAGCACTTCGTAAATTCTACTAGAAAAATAGACTACGGAATTAGCGCTATTAATGGAGACAATAATTCTACCACACTTACCCTAGAGAGATACGAGCTAATGCCTATGCCATTAGATGTAGTAGTCACTAAAAAAAATGGAACTGTCCACATGCATAATATTCCTATGGTAATCATGAGAGGAGAAAAAATGAAAGAAGAGGGATATGACTCTTGGACTGTACAAAAAGACTGGGCTTGGACTAATCCTACTTATGCATTTATATTAGACATTCCCGTTTCTGAAATCGCTAAAATAGATATCGATACTTCATATAGATTAGCTGATGTGAATCCTTCTAATAACACCGTTAACTTAGAGGAAGGAAGTCAGTTTATGTATAAATATGAACGAATAGAAGATTAACCCAATGTTCAACAAATCCATTATTTTCTCTAAAGACGCTCGATTAGATTTCATAGCTAAACTGTGCTTAGGCATACTGGTTTCAGCGGTTATCTCCCCTTTAATTTGGCAAGTAAGTCCAACTGTAAACGTCTTGTTTGGTTCGTTAATTGTATGTTTAATTCCAGCCACATTTGGATGGAGAGTAGGAGGCTTGGCTGCGCTTACATACGTTATTCTAGGAGGAATTGGTCTACCTGTATTTGCTGGACATCAAGGGGGAATTCATTACTTTATTCCAGTACCAGACCCAGAAAAGAAAGAATTTTATGATTTAACTGGGTTCTTATACGGATACGTAATGGCCTCATTCTTAGTGGGGTATTTAGCCGAAAAGTTGGAGTCTATTCAAATAGTCAAAACTTTCGGATTATTTACACTAGCGCACATCATCATAGTAGGGCTAGGATTCTGGCATAAAGCTCAAATTCACGGTTCTAAATTTGAACTCTGGTCAGAATTAAAGGAATTGCTACCCAGCTTCGGTATAAAGGCTGGGCTATTTTTAATCATCTTACAGATGATCGATAGAAGAGTAAACTACGATACTATTCATGGAAAAACAGACAGCGAATAAATCTTCTAAAGGATGGAGGATAACGTATAACGCAAAGTTTACGCTTACTTTTTGTTTAATTGCAGTTATTCTGCTGAATCTAAATGTGTTTAATGGTGGAGTTGTAAATCACTATCTAGGTCTATCCCCTTCTATAAGGTTTTTCGAATTCTACAGGCTGGTTACCTACATAGTCTGCCATGGCAGTTATGAGCACCTATTTTCTAATTTACTTTTCTTAATTATTTTAGGCCCTATTTTAGAGGAGAAATATGGAGCTAAGCGGCTTTTATGGATGACTATAATTACGGCTGTGACTACAGGACTAGTAAACAGCTTACTCTTTAGTACAGGGATTATAGGAGCTAGCGGAATAGTATTTATGTTCATCATACTATCTTCCATAGTCAATCTTAGAAATAAAGAAATTCCTTTTACCTTCCTGCTGGTCGTGCTCGTTTATTTAGGTGGTGAAGTCATCCATAGCTTTAAAGCAGATGGAGTTTCTCAGTTTGGACATATATTCGGTGGCATCTGTGGTGCTGTGTTTGGTTTTGTGGGGGTTAGAAAATAATAACTCTAAACCCTCATTTACAATTACATTCTTCTCTATGTTTAAGCTCTGTTCTTTCCAGCATTCGTGTTATACTGAGTGGAAAGTGATGTGAAAGACCAGATAGTTATATAGGTTGTCGTCATTTTTAAAATTTCATAAGAGTGTGTTTTTAGGATTATAATTCTCTTTACACACACCTGTGTTATCGGTTCATTGAAAAGTGCTTTTTTTTGCGTTGCAACGCTTTGCTAAATATATATCAATATGATATTTTAGTCATATAATACACTTTTCTCTTTCTATCTTTTCTTTTAGCTTCTTCCTTATTCTTTATTTTTTGGAAACCAAAAGCAAGAAAATAGTTTCCATACCAATAGTCTAGATTAGAAGTTGTGTACTTGATATTATCCTTTTGGTTATCTGTTAATATTCTCTCTGAAGCTTTGTTTTCTATAACTATTCCATCGAAGTTTATGGCCTTCGTAATAATTCTGTCCCTGCTAGAAAACACCATATATAAAGCATCTTCTAAATTATCTGGGGTAGAAATAAACTGTTTTACTCGAAATGGTTTTTCGGCTGGAAACATCTCAAAGGTCTCATCCCAAATCAATTCTCCATTAAATCCAAATTTAGCCACTACTGCATGCGTGTATTGATAACCATCAAATACAGTTCGGGTCTGAGTTACTGGCACTCCATTCTGGTAACTCGTATAATATTCCATTCTGTAAGTAGGGTAGTAAGCTTCTCCCAAGAAAATATATCCATCATCCACAAATTGAACATCATGATCGGCTATCAAGTAATTATAGGTAAGCTGTTTTCCTTTAGTTTTTTTACGCTCGTTCTTTTTCTCTATTCTTTCTTGTTTCCTATCAGATAAGTAACTCCAAAAATTATCTAACTCTAACCAGTTATAATATTGGACAAACGAGATTTGATTATTCTCAGCTTCACAGAAAAATAGTCCTTCTGAAGAAGACATCATTCGTGCAGACTTAGAGCTCCGCCTGCCTGTTAGCAATGATGAGAAAATATCTCCTGCTGAAATTTTATTTTTAGATAATGAGTTATAAGTACCGGTGAAAATATATTTTCTGTTATCAGTTTTAGACACTGAAATACTCATAATATTTTTATCAATATCATCGGTGAAGTGATACTGATTAGTCTTTTCACTCTCCTCGTTTAATTGGATAATATGCAGCTCTAAATTTTTCTTATAAAACACTTGAATAAAGACGAAAACTTCTTTCTCATCTTCTAATACTTGATAATCTTTGATTACAATTTTTTTACTCTTAAAGTTATCTATTTGGATAGGAACTATTTTTTGTTTGCCTGTTCTCCAATTAACAGCAAACAAATATGGCGAACCTTTTATTTCTGCCTTAAAAAAGGCGTATTCACCTAAAACCTGCATACTCTGCACCAGGGTTTTTTTAGGAAACGCACCAACAACTTCAGTGACCTCTCTGTCTAATGGTTCAAGACTTACGATTATAAATTCTCCTTTTCGATTTCTATAAAAATTATGAAGGGAGTTTTCAGCGGAGGCTGTCTCATCAAAAATAAAGGAATTATCTATATCTAAATTCTCACTCCACACCTCAACCAGCTCATTATCATACATCTTAAATCTCCAACTGTAATTTCCTTGTAAACTATTTGATGAGCGTGAACTGACCAACACCCCAACCTCTCCCATTTCATGAAATTTTTCAGAAACAAACCCATCGTTAATTTCGAATTCTATTCTCTTTTCGAATTTAATTTGGCTAAACCCAAATTGAATCGTTAGAGTAAATGCTAATAGTGTTAAAATCTTTTTCATTTGTGGAATATATTCTGTTTCTACTTCAAATTATGAGCCAATTACCCGAATTATTAATAGAACGGTTCGTAAAACCCAAAAACCTTACAGACAAAAATCCAACATTCGCTTGAATGATGGATTTTTACGTTAGTGCTAAACACCAATAACAGAACTCTCTAAATTGATCATTTCATTCTTCTGTTTGCATCATTTCCTCCTTCTGAGCTTTTATTTTATCACTAGAAACGTACTCATCGAAAGTCATTAGTTTATCTAAACATCCATAAGGAGTCAATTCTACTATTCTTGTAGCCACAGTTTGAGTAAACTGGTGATCATGACATGTAAACAATACAGTTCCTGGGAAGTCTTTTAGCGCATTGTTAAACGCCTGGATAGATTCTAAATCCAAGTGGTTAGTAGGTTCGTCTAACATTAATACGTTTCCCCCTGTTAACATCATTCTAGAAATCATACATCTCACCTTCTCCCCTCCTGAAAGTACACTAGCCATCTTAAATGTCTCTTCCCCAGAGAAAAGCATTTTCCCTAAGAATCCTCTAATGTAAACTTCATCTTTATTTTCAGAGTATAATCTTAACCAATCTATTAGATTTAACTGCTCTTCAAAGAAGTGCATATTTTCATTGGGAAGATACCCTGTAGTAATAGTTTGACCGAATGTGTATTCACCTGAATCTGGCGCATCATTTCCATTCAATATTTCGAATAACGCGGTAGTAGCCAATCCATTCTTAGCAAGCACAGTAATTTTATCGCCCTTAGTGACATTAAGATTTAGATCTCTGAATAAAACTTCTCCATCTAGTGATTTAGACAAGCCGTTAATATGAAGTATTTGGTCACCTGCTTCTCTTTCAGACTCTATAATAATGGCTGGATATCTTCTGCTTGATGGCTCTATATCTTCTAGGTTTATTTTCTCCAATAATTTCTTTCTACTAGTTGCTTGCTTAGACTTGGAAGCGTTAGCTGAAAATCTAGCTACGAATTCCTGAAGTTCTTTTTTCTTCTCTGAAGCTTTCTTATTTGCAGAGTTTCTTTGTCTTAAAGCTAACTGACTACTCTCATACCAAAAGGTATAATTACCAGAAAACATTTTCACCTTTTTAAAATCTATATCTACGATGTGCGTGCATACAGTATCTAAAAAATGTCTATCGTGAGAAACCACGATTACAGTGTTCTTAAACGCTAATAAGAAATCCTCTAACCACGTTACCGTTTGAAGATCTAAATCATTCGTCGGCTCATCCAAAATCAAGTAATCTGGATTCCCGAATAAGGCTTGGGCTAAGAGAACTCTTACCTTTTGGTTACCATTCAAATCTTTTAATGGTTTGTCATGGTCTGACTCCTCTATTCCTAATCCAGATAAAAGATTGGCGGCATCTGGCTCAGCATTCCATCCATCCATTTCTGCAAATTGTTCTTCTAATTCAGATGCTTTCATTCCATCATCATCAGAAAAATCCTCCTTGGCATATAAAGTGTTTTTCTCATCCATTATACTCCAGAGTTCTTTATTACCCATCATAACAGTGTCTAAAACACGAACCTCATCAAATTCAAAGTGATCCTGCTTTAATACGGACATTCTCATGCCTGACTCTAAAGAAATATGACCGCTGTTAGCATCTATGTCTCCACCTATAATCTTAAGCAAAGTAGACTTCCCTGCTCCATTTGCACCTATCACACCATAACAGTTATCTCCATTAAACTTAACATTTACCTCATCGAACAAGACTCTTTTACCGTATTGAAGAGAAATATTATTAACTGACAACATAATCACTGAATTTTAAAATGAGTGCAAAGGTAGTGCTTCGTTTGAGATGAAAAAACCTGATTTTCTTATTTTCTGATGGTTTAAGAAGGTAAAATCTATATTTGTCTTTATGAAGCGTTCATTTACCTTAAATATTAATGGGGAACTCATGATTTTAGATTCTCCTAAAATAATGGGAATCTTAAATATTACTCCTGATTCTTTTTATTCAGGGAGTAGAGTGAGCTCTGAAAGTGAAATTTTATCTCGTGCTGAGGAAATGCTTTTAAACGGTGCCGATTTATTAGACATAGGTGGTTACTCCTCTAAACCAGGAGCAGAAGATGTCTCGGAGGAAGAAGAAATAAAAAGAGTGATTCCTGCTATCTCTGCTGTTAAAAAGGCCTTTCCTGAAACAAGAATTTCGATAGATACATTTAGAAGTAGCGTAGCAATGACTGCTATTCATGCTGGAGCAAGTATTATTAATGATATTTCGGGTGGAGATGGAGACCCCGAAATGTTTCAGACAGTAAAGAGACTAAAAGTGCCTTACATTATTATGCACATGCAGGGCACTCCCAAAACTATGCAGAAAAGTCCTTCATATAAAAATGTAGTTCAAGATGTTTATAGATCTCTAAGCCTGAAAATTAACAGACTAAGACTTACAGGCGTAACTGATGTTATAGTTGATGTTGGTTTTGGTTTTGGAAAAACACTAGAGCACAACTATGCCTTACTCGCTAACCTTGATTATTTTCATTCCTTAGAATGTCCATTACTTGTGGGCATCTCAAGAAAGTCAATGGTTTATAAAGCACTTGATATTACTCCAGAAGAATCCTTAAATGGTACGGTAGTGTTGAACACCATTGCTGCACAAAAAGGAGCTCAAATATTACGAGTTCACGATGTGAAAGAGGCTAAAGAAATGCTGCGCCTTTATTCTTTAACGAATCTTAGTTGAGCATTTTTAGCTTCAACTTGGAGAACATAAGTACCTGAGGCTAATTCATGAATATCTATACTAGAATCCTTTTCTAAAGATGCGGTCTTCACTAATCTCCCATCTAAAGAGAAGATTTGAATTAACCCTGTCACTCCTTCGATGCTTAATTTATCTAAAGCTGGATTGGGATAGATTTTCACATTCTTATTAGATTCAGAAACTCCTAAGTAGTTATTAGAAAATATTCTTACTTCTGATTCAAAATCAATTCCGCATGAACTAGGAGCTATTAGTTTCCAATAGAATGCACCTTGATCGGAAAATTCATATGAGGTTCCCTGAACATCCTCATCTACTAGAATAGACGAAAAATCTTCAGTATCTGAGATTACTAAATTATACGTGTCTAAACCTTCAATAGCTAGCCATTCTATAATTACGGAGGGGTCTGTGGAATCATAACCATTGGTTGGAGAGAATCCCGCGAATTCAGGGAGTGTTCCATTGGTCACCACAATTTTCAAAATATCGTTAAACAAAATATCTCCTACGTTAAAGAGTGCAATCGGAATGAGGTACTCTCCTTCCTCTATAAGATCTGTAAATGTAATTGTCAATGGTATTCTTCCTGGTGATTCAATAGCACCGACCTCTAGAATCATATTGATTGGAAGGAAATCTGTACTCCAAGCTGCAGTTATAGTCTGAGATGACGTCACATCTATATAAAACTGCACCCCATCAGCATTGCCGCAGACCTCTGCATATCGGTATGCATTTATTAATGTAGGTCTTAATATAAAAAAGTCAGAGTACATATCAGACATAATAACCGTTCCACTTGGAAAGTAAGCATAGTTACTCCATGTTCCACTATAATCTTGAAAGTCATCCATAGGCTGAGAATCAAAGAATCCCAATGTAGATATTTCTTGTTCGTAGACGTTTCCAATATCTAAAATTCTTAAGCCAGATCTATAATTACTCTGGTAACAAAGGCTTCCCTTGGTATATAAATTATGGTCAATGGCTGTACTTGAACTCAAATACTCATAATGTAATACTGGATTATCTAAATCTCTCACATCCATTATTAAGGTTTTAGTAGTAGGCGTAAAACCAGATGTTTCGTCTATTTCATCATTAAATATAAAAAAGTTCTCATCTTCGGTAAGCCAACCTTGATGGGTATAAGCGCTGAGATCATATCCTAATGTAGAAATTTGAACGGGATCTGTTTTATCTGTAACATCTACAATTGTGACAGCATCCTCATTACAACAAAAAGCTATTTCTCTTTCAAAATAATCTTCATCTGGACCAATATAATTTACTACTTGTGCATCATGTGTGTATCCGTCAGCTCCAAACCCACCTGCTACTTGTGGATTTAATGGGTCATTAATGTCTACAAAATGCAGGCCACCAGAAAAACTATCAGTACCCACTCCATAAGCGTAACCAGATGCTTCATTAATAACGATATTATGCGCATCTCCAAAAAGATCATAGTAAGCGCTTTGTTCAAAAGCTACTGGGTACTCGTCATACTCAAGTAATAATTCTGTCAAAGCAAACACTTGCATGCCATGCCCTCCAGCTTCACTCACTATAAAAGCATAATCATTAAACACTTTTACATCTCTCCATAGACTATTCGTAGTAGCAGTGGCAAGAAATCCAATAACTAGAGGATTGACTGGGTCTGTTACTTCTACGAAACTTGTCCCATTTCTCATACCGATTAAGGCAAACTCTCTGCCTGAATCAGAGTCTGTCCAGCCCCATATATCATTCATATTTTGTACTCCTCCTAATTCAGAAAGTGAGATTGTTGACATTAAATCTACATTTTCACATGGGTAGATTCCGGCCATTCCATTTTCACATGGAGTTTGAGAAAAGAGAGAAGATAAGGACAATGCCAAGAAGGCAAATAAAATATTATTTTTTTTCATAAAAGGATACATGTTCTTAGTAAAAGAAAGTAGGACTTTACCCTACCAGGTTTCTACTTCAGACTCGAAATTCTCTAGAGTTAAGAACTCGTTATTCTGAATTTGATGCTCTGCCTGCTGAATACATTTTAGAAACTCGCTTTTAATCACAGGAGTATTATTAGGTCGTTTACCTATTACCAAAGATTTACTTTTTTCTTCGAAATCGATATCATCAATGGTCTCTTTAATCCTAGTGAGTAACTTCTCGTCTGACTGAGAAGTTACCCAAGAGATTATTTCAATTCTTAAATCGTTTGTAGACATTAACATTTATTTACGCACCCCTGTTCTCAGGTGCCCATATTTATCGCTATATAAAAGCATTTGCTCTTCGAAAGTCATTCCGTAGTTCACTTCAACATCGGTAATATTACCCTCTTTATCTATTACTGCTTCTAAGATCGGATTAACAAACCCACCATAAGCTGGTGACTTTAATTTAGATGACCTATCTAGAACTTGCTGATGTACGTCCTGATTTACTTTTACACCATACCCTTCTACTAAATCTTCTGCAGCTGCATAATCACCTTGAGATTTTATGGTTTGAACTTTTTGAAGAAGCTCTCCAAATAATCCTTGAAGTTTTTCATAGTTTTTGATATCATAAAAAATATTTCCTTCTCTTTCAATTTTCTCTATTACTTCACTTCCGCCTTTCTCAACTACCCAATGAGCTATCCAAGCTCTATTTCTCATATGAGCTTCTTCAATGTCTGCTCCTTTCTCTAATCTTCTTAATTGTGCTAACATTCCATTTCTAATATAAGAGTCATATTCTGCTCTACCCACATCTGTAGATTCCATTAGCCCATAATCAACTAATTTATTATCCAACATGAAGTAAAGCGCTACTAAATCTGCTCTACCTTCTTCTATGGTGCTTGCATAACTCTTTAATGTTTCTTTAGGAGTTCCTACCCCTTCCTCTAGTTTACCACTCGCGTGACCTACTACTTCATGAAGTGCTGTATGCATTTTACCCGCTGTATCTCCATATTTTTCAGCCAGCGCTATTTCTTCTTTATCATTACTAAACTCTTTAAGCATTCCGCTACCTCCTGCTTTACTATAGGCATAGACAATATTTCCAAGACTAACAGACTTAGAACCATACTGAGCTCTAATCCAATTCGAGTTTGGTAAGTTTACTCCGATAGGTGTACTTGGAGAAGCATCTCCCGATTCACTAGCTACATTTACTACTTTATAAGAAACACCAACTACTTTGTCTTTTTTGTGCTCTGGAAGGAATGGAGAGTTGTCCTCAAACCACTGCACATTATCCATAAGAACTTTCATTCTTCCAGAGGCATCTACATCATTAATTTCTACTACAGTCTCATAAGAACCTCTATACCCTAAAGGATCATTATACACTTCTATAAATCCGTTTATATAATCTACATCTCCCTCCACTGCTGCTGCCCACTGAATATTATAATCATCCCATATTTTAAGGTCTCCTGTTTTATAGTATTCCATTAACTTCCTAAGAGCTGTTGCTTTTCTTGGTGTTTCTGCTATTTTTTCAGCTTTTGCTAACCAGAAAACTACTCTTTCTAAGGCTGGTCCATATAATCCCCCGATCTTATAAACGTCTTCTTTTATAGTTCCAGCAGTATCTTTATACAGCCTAGAATTTAGCCCATACTCAATAGGTCTCTTATCTGACCTGTCTATCATCTCTGCATAAAACGCTTCGGCTTCTGCAGTACTAATGTCTGGAGCATAGAAGTTAACAGCAGAGTTTTCCAAAAGTCCTTTTTTAGGGTCTAACTCTACTTTTTTGGAATCCATTTCTGAATCAAACATAGCTTGAAGTGCTTCTTCAGAGATAGTTCCTTTAGACTCCTGAAGTGCTTCTTCGAACCAAGTTCTAGTGAATTCAGGCATGAATTTCATCATAGAATAATGATGGTGTATTCCGTTAGAGAACCATACCCTTTTAGTGTATTCTTGGAGCGCAATAAACGCTTCAGATGATTTATCACTAGAGTTAGTATATACTGCCTCTAATGCTTCTCTAATTTCGAGATTATGTCTGTAATTCTGATCCCACATCATATCTCTACCAGCTAAACCAGCTTGTCCTAAATAATAGACGTAAGTTCTCTTCTGAACATCTAGATTATTCCAACTAGATGCTGGAATTTGATATCTGTATAAACCTAAATCGGCTACAGTTTCAGCCTTCCACTCAAAGTCTGTTGGATCTTGAATCTCCGCACCTTTAATAGAGCTGTATTCTTTAGTTTTTAGTATGCTATAAGCATCTGATTTGGTAGATACTTCTGAACAGCCCATACCTACTAAAGCTGCTAAGGAGAGGTAAAAAAATGATTTAAACATGATTATTTCGGTTGATTTAAGGCTCGAAGTTAATCATTTTTCTCATGGTACGTTTTTATATAAAAGGGCATAGAGATTGAACTAAATGAACTTTTATTTAATGTCGGGGAATTTTCTTAGTTCTAAATTATTCATAGCATAAAAAAACCGCCAGGAAATCCTGACGGTTTTATTTAATTCTCTGCTTAATCTCTTATTTCTTTACAAATGTTCTACTTACCTCTGATCCTCCTGTAGTGAATCTCGCAGTAAATACTCCTGAATCAAGATTAGACACATTAAGCTCAACTCTCTGCTCAACTGCGTTGCTTGTAGTTATTTCTTTAGAAATCACTAACTGACCTAAAGCATTTAAAACATCAATACTTATTTTCTCACTTGAAGCAGAGTTAAATGTAATCGATAAATTTTCTACTGTTGGGTTAGGAAACATCTCTATACTGTTTACTCGAGCTATTTCTTCTATTCCGACTATGCTAGCTATTACTTCTACTGGCTCAGACTCACATACGAATGATTCTTTTTGTACATGCCAATTATAGAAATAGTAATACCATGAAGCACCGAAGTTAGAGGTATATATAGAAGCTACATCACCTACAGCATACGGATAAGTTATCCCTCCATCATTCCTGTATAAATTGGTTTCTACACTCCTGATACTCAAACCTGTTCCTACTGGAACATCCCAGTTAAACTCTACTAAATTCTCTCCATCTACTAACGTAAATGTCTCAGAAATTAAAGCTGTTCCATCAGCATCTGTGAGACTAAAGGTTCTGTCTCCATCTCCACTAGCATAAACCGTAGCATCTAGAAGAGTAAAGTTTTCGAAAGAGTTGAATAATGAATAACCTCCTATTGAAGGTAGTCCCCACTGGTCATCCCCTCCTAAATCTTCTTTTGCTCCAGACTGTAACTCTCCGTCAATAACATTCATGTTAGTGACCCAGAAAGAAGTTTCTTGATCTAAAGTAAACCCTGGAACTGTTAATGATGTTCCTGTTCCTATCTCGCCTGTTAAATATTCATCATTATACCATGTAAGTATCCCATCTCCTGCAGCGATAAGAGTTATTTCATCACCTAGCCCAGATTCTATATTGGAAGCGTTAGGCAAAGCGTTAGGCATTACTGTTACCATTACTGCGTCTGATGTTTCATCATAGCATATGCCTGTCGTAGTTACAGCGTACTCTCCAGATTCTGTTATTTCGACAGACTGTGTTTCTTGATTATTACTCCAAAAATATCCTTCTGCTTCACTGGCAGTTAAAATAACAGAACCACCTTCACACAAGAAGGTGTCTCCCTGAACAAAAATTTCTGGAACTTCCTCTTCTAATACTGTTACCATTATATTATTAGATAGTGATACACAGTTATCTTCATTATACATAGCTACGCTATACACTCCTGTTTCTGATGCTGTAACAGAAGAAGAATCATCTCCTGTAGACCATGAGTAAGAGGATCCTCCAGCAGGTGCTGAAATTTCTACTGACTCTCCTGGACAAATAGTAGTCGCACTAGCGGCAGTAATTTCAATATCTTCAGCTAAACATTCAGCTTCAGGAATAGTAAATGACATGTTTACTCCTGGATTATCTAAAACCGTTATTACTCCTGAAGGCCATTTTACTATGATTTCTTCTATTTCTGTATTTCCTCCTATTCCAAAATTCGCAGAAAGGTTACTCATTGGTGAAAAACTTCTCCCTGATCTAACTTCTCTTATTTGTGACATTCCATCCGTAGTATGAACCTCTACTCGAGCGCCAATACCATCGCTGTTTGAAATGATTCCTAGTAGATTTATCTTAACGTAATTGTTATCATTTCCATCATTCATATAAAGAGTATTACCTCTAATACCATCCAAGAAACCGTCATTGTTCAAATCTCCGAAAGCAGCAGAACTAAAACCTAATGAACCAGCCGTAAAAGTTCCGTCTCCATTGTTATAGTAAAGATTAGTGCTCATCTCAGATATAATATCTACATAACCATCATTATTGATGTCATGGGCATCTAACTCCCATGCTCCTAAAGAATATGGATTTATTCCTGCATCAAAAACATCGTTCTCGCTAAATGTTCCATCGCCATTATTCCACTGAAGTCTGTTTTCTATTTCATGATTTACTGTGAATAAATCGAAGTCTCCATCATTATCAAAATCTTCAAAAACCGTAGTCCAAGACTGATCAGAATCATTTGTATTGGTCTCAGCTCCTACCTCCGTAAAAGTTCCATCGCCATTATTTCTATACATCTGATTGATAACATCGACATCACCGGGACTTCCTCCTTGGCGGCATTTAGTTAAGTAGAAATCGGCGTCCCCATCGTTATCGATATCACACCACATATTGGCATAATTTCCAGGGCCATTGTGAGTTTCGAAACCTGAAATGTCTAAAGTCATATTTCCTGAACCATCATTCCAATAAACATGACTTTGATCTACATCATGACAAACAAAAGCATCCAGATCTCCATCTGCATCGATATCGTGTATAGAACTTCTCTGACTATATATATATTCAGGAAAAGCATCTTCAATCCATACATTTCCATTTTCAGAAGAATAGACAAATGACACTCTAGAACCATTTCCGAAACAGAAATCTCTGTAGCCATCTTCATTTAAATCTCCTGATGCTAAACTCCACGAAGGTGGATTAAGCCAGTTACTCGCAAAGTAAAATGGAGTAAAGCCAGAACCATCAGCGTTTTGATAGTCTATATAAATTCCACTGTCTGTAACCCTCACTACATCATCATAACCATCTATATTGACATCTACCACACAGTCTTCGTAAGATGTACCGGAAATAGTTTGAAGAAGGACACTCTGGTTTGTAAAAGTTACAGTTTGACTGAAAGCAGTCAGCGTAAATAAGCAAGCAATTAAGGATACTAAATTTGTAAAGTTTTGTTTCATTATTATTATTTTGATTTTCGTTGCAGGTCACAAGTTAGACAATTATAATAAATCCATCTCTTATTTTTTTGTTCAATCTCGATAATCTAACGAACAATTAGCTTCAATACAGTTGATGTTTCGCTGGAAGTAACAAAGTAAATCCCTGGGTTAAAAAGCGGGAACATATTGGCACCAGAGCGCACAAATCCGTTGTGTACAAGACTACCAGAAACGTCATAAATGTGAATATTAGCATTGGATTTCGCTGTAATAATTGGACGTTGATTTTCATCATAATATACACTCCAGAAATTTTTCTTTTCTAGCTCTGAAAGACCTACAAAATCATTTAGAACTACAGATTCAGAACCCACTAAAACTGGGGTTTTATCTGCACTCTCATACATATCTCTGAAAAGTTCAATTTCCTCAGTTGAATCTAAGAACATTTCTTCCAACCACTTATGAGGTATACTCTGATAGAAGGCACTTACTTCTACATTTAACTCACCGAAATACTCATCTAGACCAACATTATATGTTATTCGATCTCTGCCCAAGGAACTCGCTTTCCCTAAATAGTCTGAATCTAAAGTAGCATTTCCATGAACTAATACAGTATCTATTACCTCATCCTGATAGCTAAAGCCAATAGGTAAAAGTCTATTGTCTTTTAGATGAACAAAGCCTCTATCTAAAATGGTAGTAAAATCTCCGTTTACATCTCCCATGGCCATTTCATAAATCTGCACTTGATCTTCAGAATCGATGGTTTCATAATGTGGCTCTACTCCTTCTTCATCTAAAAGAATGAAGTTTTCTCCTGTTTCACCAGAACTGAATAGCCTATTCCCTGCATTATCTGTTACTGTAAACTGAAGAAATAATCTTCTAGCAGGATATCCACTAGGGAATTTATGACCTGCCAAATTACTGACAGTTACTGAAAATGATGCTGAGTTTTCATCCCGTTCCAACGCGGACAAACTAAGGTTCGCACTCTGAGTCTGTAGAGATTCAAAAGTAGCAGCTATGGTTTGGTCAAAGTCTGCGTCAGTCCCTGAAAGTTGCAATTCTTCTTTATTCTCTTTCATTAATTGTAGCATAAATGTATTGGCACCAGCAAACTCATGTACACTGAAATTCTGACGCGGTGCTGTATTTAAACCCGCTATTAGAAAAATAGGTGTGTCCCCTAAATTAGGCATGTGACAATTTTGACAACTAATATCCTGGTCATCATAGGTACTATTCAACCATTCATGATAGGTAGCTTGCTCTACAAATGTGCTTCCTGTAAAACCACCGGCTAAATCTACCGGCTCTGTTATAAGGGTATGACATGAAGCGCAGATACCGGCATCTTGAATATGCTCTGAAAATACAGGTGAGTAACCTGTCGCCCCGACCATAGGACTAGCTAAAGGACTTATATATTGACCATAGGCCACTTTAGTGGTGTCAAATCTTATATCTCCGCTATGTGTATCTCCCAAAGCCTCATCTTTCTGCTGATGGCAGCTTAAACAAGAAACTCCATCTAGACCCCATGGATCTTGCACCAGATCCTCTATAGAGTAATGTTCGGCTCCTTGATGAAACGCCGCGAAATGTCCCATAGACGCATGACATGAAGTGCACTTATCTTCTATATCCTCCTGATGACTAGGTATAGTAAGCACCTCATGACTTACCTTCGCTCTCCAAAAAGGATCTTTAGCGCTCATGGCCATCATAGAAGTTTTCCAATCGTCTACCACGTTCACGTCTCCTGTTTCTCCGCCTGAGCTAGCTATTCCATTTACATCATAACCATGACACTGCTCACAGTCCCCGCTAGCTGCAAACAAACCATTATAGCCTTCATGAAGCGTATCAACCACTAAATTATATATGGCTAATTCTTCTGGGGTATGAAACTTTTCGGGTGTGCTTCCGCAGAGGTAGATTAAACTAAAACTTAAAAAAACTAAGGGAATTACTACTTTCTTATTCACTATCCTGAATATTTTCTGTTTCTGAGTTTCTAATGTTATAAAACTACATGGCTTCACAATAAGTACATTCTTTTCTTCTCTCCCCCTAATCTCGACATCTTATTTACCCAAAACCAGCGTCGAATATAAATCTTCTTTGGTTATAGAAAACTCTAAATCCTCAATTCCTTTATAAAAGATGAACTGAACTTCTGCTCAGAAATAATTCCTTGAGACTCGAGGCATAATAACTAAGGACTATAAAAACATTAGTCGACCCACAAAAGGGCAATATGTAATTTATTCATTGATTGTTTAAGAATGCTAGGCTATCTCAGGCTATTTTAATTTTGCTTTAAATTAAAAAAATACCCTCTTTATTTTATTTGAGTCATTCCGTATAAAATACACCTCTTCAAATACTTAGCATTTCAATGATGTGCTTATAAGAGTAATTAAGAAATAACGAAGAGTTAAAAGAAACACCAAGACAAAATTCAATAGATTTTTCATGTTGGAAGAATATGTATTTAATAAAACTTAACCAGTAAAAAAAGGGGCGCCAAACATACCATTTTTTGTTCTACATCGTTAGGTCTCAATAGTACGTAAAACACTACTTTTGAGCTCCATGCAATTACGATTCCTAACCTTACTTATAGGCCTAATATCATGTATTAGTATCTCTGCCCAAACTGGTTTTATTTCAGGTGCGGCAGTAGATAAAAGCAATCAATCTCTGCCAAACGTCACTATTCTTCTAAGAAGTGTGAATAATTCTTTTTCTGAATCTACAGATATAGATGGTAAATTCAATATCGAGGTTCCTGCTAATGTTAGTTATTCTGTGGAGTTTTCATTTATAAACTCTACCCCGATTTATAGAACAGCAAACCTGAAACAAGGTCAATCCACTAATTGGCGAATAAAGTTATTTGAGAGTTCGACGGAAATAGGAATAGCCACCGTTATAGATAAACAAAGGCCTTCCATGACTAAAATGGACCCCAAGCTAATAGCGCGAATTCCAAGTATAAATAATGACATCTCCAGTATAATTTTAACCCAAGGATTAGGAACTTCGATCACTTCTGAACTAAGTTCAGGATATAATGTAAGAGGTGGGAACTTCGATGAAAACTTAGTTTATGTAAATGATATAGAAGTTTACCGTCCTTTTTTAGTAAGAGCAGGACAGCAGGAAGGCCTTAGTTTTCCTAATCCCGACATGATTAGTACAATGTCTTTCTCTGCCGGTGGTTTCGAGGCTAGATTTGGAGATAAGCTTTCGAGTGTTTTAGACATCAGCTATAACAGACCATCTGAATTTTCTGGATCTTTAATGGGCAGCTTATTGGGAGGAGCGCTTCATTTTGAAGATAAAAGCAAAAAAGGAAACTTCACTTACAATACAGGATTCCGATATAAAAGTAATGCCTACGTATTAGGAAGTCTAGATACAGAGGGAGATTACAACCCTAATTACATAGACCTTCAAACATACATGACTTGGAGACCCAATGACAAAGGAGTATGGAACTTTGACATCTTGGGTAACTATAGTAGAAACAGGTATAATTTCGTTCCACAGACTAGAGAAACTAATATAGGAAACATAAACGAAGCTCTGAGGTTAACAATCTTCTTTAACGGTCAGGAACGCTCTCAATTCGAAACTGGTTTCGGAGCCATCTCTGCTAACTATGTTCCTTTCCCTAAACGTTTATTGAAGTTTCAGCTATCTGCATTTAAAACACAAGAGTCTGAGACATTCGATATTCTAGGACAGTACTTTTTAGATGAGTTAGAACGAGATTTAGGTGCAGATGAATTCGGAGATGTATTAAGAAATCTGGGGGTAGGTTCATTTTTAGAACATGGAAGAAATTATTTAGATGCTACAGTTCTTACATTTAATCACAAAGGGCTCGCTGAAAATGATGATGGAGATAGAAGAATAAGATGGGGAGTGCGCTTACAAAATGAAGTAATCAATGATGAGCTAAGAGAATGGATTTACTTAGATTCGATAGGATTTTCAACTCCAGTGGCACCATCTAACCAGATATTCCTGAATGAAGTTATCATAGGAAAGAATGAAGTCAACTCTATTAGAGGAATGAGTCATTTACAATATGAAAAGGAACTCGAAACTGAAAAAGGCAATACTTGGACTGCTAATGTGGGAGTGAGAGCGAATTACTGGAACTATAATAATGAAACTGTAGTGAGCCCTAGAACAGTTTTTAGTTATAGGCCATTAACGTTTAAAGAGTACACCGATTCTACGGGAAATGTTACTAAAAAAAGAAAAGATATTCTCTATAAATTTTCTGCGGGATATTATTACCAACCTCCTTTTTACAGGGAGCTCAGAAGATTTGACGGAACACTTAACTCTAACATTCAAGCTCAGAAATCTATTCACTTTTTAACCGGCATAGATTATAACTTCACCTCGTGGGGAAGACCTTTTAAATTCATAGGTGAGGCCTACTATAAAAACTTAGCTAGGATAATTCCTTACGAAATAGACAATGTAAGAATTAGATATTATGCAGACGATACAGCCAAAGGATATACAGCTGGAACAGACTTCATGGTAAATGGTGAATTTATTAAAGGAGTTCAGTCATGGATTAGATTATCCTTATTGCGCTCTAGAGAAGATATAGCGGATGATAATTTCTTGGAAAACTATAATTCCGATGGAGAGCTTATCATAGAAGGTATAACTGCTAACGATGAAATAGCAGAAACTTTAGAGGTAGATCCAGGATATATCAGAAGACCGACTGACCAGCTATTTAGTTTCAGTATGTTTTTCCAAGATGAAATGCCTAGGTATCCTGCTTGGAAAGTACAAGTAACTGGATTTTACGGAACTAATTTACCCTACGGACCTCCAGGAAACGAGAGAAGAGATGACATTTTAAAAACCCCGTCTTATAGAAGAGTTGACTTAGGCCTTTCTCGAGAACTATTCTATAACAGAAGCTTAAGAATGCAAGCTTTAGAGAAAGGAACGCTTAACGCTAAGCCCGAAAAAATGGATAAAAAGAACTTATTCAGTAGTGGGTTTGTAAGTCTAGAGTTCTTTAATTTACTAGGGATTAATAATACAATAAATCACACTTGGATAGAGGCTGTAAATGGAAGACAGTATGCCATTCCAAATTTCCTCACCGGACGAAGGATAAACTTAAAGCTCGTGTTAAAAATTTAGTAGGGAACCAATAAGACTAAAGATCTTCGACCCTAGTTCCCGACTGCTTAGCTCTCAAATCTAACAATCTACTGAAGAATTTATGTACTTTTTGACTCTCGGCCTCTACCTTTATCTTATGCTCTCCTAAAAATATAGAATAACTCTTATTACCCGCTTTAAAAATACTCAGTTGATGAAATGGAATGATAAGCCCATAAGTTTCTAGTAGAGATCTAAATCTAATTATCACCCCATTCCAGCATATTTCTACACTACAGTAGTTTAAATTATTATCTCGATTAAGAAGTTCCGCTATTTTAGAAGACGCCTCTAATAAAGGCAGCTTAGGTGAGCCAGTTCCCCCGAACTTAATTCGCTCTATCCATGAATAACTCTCTCCCACTGTCTTTAGAATCTCTCTGTTTATCTGTGGATTATTGTATGAAACGTTTCTTAGCATTGCCATGCAAATTTAGAATTAATGTCCGTTGTGATTATTTCGAAAACAGAACACTTTAACTTTAACCTAACTTTGTAAAATTAAATTACCTAAAAAATGAAGATAATACTTACCCTTTTTACTCTGATGTGTTCCACGCTATTATTCGCGCAGCAATGGACAGATGTAGCATCTGTACCAGGAAGCTCATCATCTAAGCATCACCCAGTAACTTTTTCTATAAATGGAATAGGCTACTCTGTGGCTGGTTCTAACTCTTTTGAAGTTAGCACAAGCACCTCCCATAAATATGACCCAATTACAGATTCATGGACCACTATGAGTGATTTTCCAGGCGCCTCTCGAGGTTTCTCTTATGGAGTTTCTGATGGGGAATTCGGTTATATGGGATTTGGTTATAATACCCAAACCGGATCTTACTTGGATGACCTCTGGAAATTTAATCCTGTAAGTGAAACATGGCAGGAGCTGGCCTCTTGTCCTTGTCAAGCCAGAACTCATCCAGCATTTATTCATTTAGATGGTAAGATATTCGTAGGAGTTGGAGGTTCTTCCTCTGGAAACAGAGACGATTGGTGGCAGTATGACATTGCTTTAAACTCGTGGAGTGCTAAACCTGACTTTCCGGGAGTGCCAAGACACCATCCCTATTATTTCGATCTTGACGGTTATGCCTATGTAGGTTTCGGTCATGGAAATGGAATATTTAAAGATTTCTATAGATACGATCCCGATTCGGAGCTTTGGGAAGAAATGAATGATTTTCCAGGGGAAGGAAGAGTCGCTGGAACTCAATTCTCTCATGATGGATATGGATATATTCTAAGCGGAGACGGTGATAATCACGATTACCTAGAGACAGGAGAGTTTTGGAAATATAACCCTGCAAATGATTCTTGGTCCCAGTTACCTAGTCATCCTGGACTAAGCCGATGGGCCCCTGGTTCATTTTTAATAGATGGAAAGGCCTATTTAGTTCAAGGACAAGAAAGATTTTTAGGTTTTCCAGGAGCAGCCTACACCAATGGAATGATTGTTTTTGATTTAGATCTTTATAACTCTCCATTCTCTATAAATGAGAATCCGTCTGATATAACTGTTTCTGTGTTTCCAAATCCTTTTACAGACCAATTAAATATAAAATTAAACGGGAATTTCATTCCCGATGAAACCACGATTACAGTTTTAGATCTGCTTGGCAAAAAATTAAGAGAGCTAAAATTGACAGACCAAGCAATAAACTTATCAGATTTAGCCGCAGGAACCTACACCCTGCTTATAAAATCTAACGATGTCAGCCAGTGTATTAAATTGGTGAAGGATTAATTTACCGATTCGAAACATATAGGAAATGAAATTTAACTACCCTTGCTAAGCTAAAAAGCTGTGAATAATGAAAGTTTCCATATGTTGGTTTAGAAGAGATTTAAGATTAAAAGATAATACGGCACTCCACATGGCACTAGCTAATGATAGTGCCGTTTTGCCTTTATTCATATTTGATTCCGATATCTTAAAAGAGCTGCCTGCAGATGACGCTAGATTGTCTTTCATTCATGCTGAAATTAGCTCTATGGACGTCGAGCTTACTAAAAAAGGAAGCTCATTTCTAACAAAACATGGAAGTCCACTAGAAATATGGGAGGAAATCCTTAAAGAGTATGATGTAGAGGCAGTCTACATGAATAAAGATTATGAACCCTATGCGCTGAAAAGAGATAAAGAGGTAGCTGCATTTCTATCTAAAAAGGGAATTCAATTCCACCCATGTAAAGACCAAGTTATATTCGAAGAAAATGAGGTCCTTAAAAATGACGGCAAACCATATACCATTTACACACCTTTTAAAAACAAGTGGCTATCTCAGTTTGACCAAAATGAGCATCTGCCCTTAAAAGACTCTAATTTCGAAAATTTATACCAGACTAATATCGATTTACTAAACCTTGAAAATCTCGGCTTTACCAAGTCCAGTATAATTGTCAAACCATTTACTTTAGAAGAAGTGGCTGAATACGAAATTATGAGAAACTTCCCTGCCAAGGACGGAACTAGTTACTTAAGCCCTCACTTAAGGTTCGGCACTGTAAGCGTTAGACAAATCATTCAGAAATTAAAATCAAATGATGCTGTTTTTCTCAGCGAGTTAATCTGGCGAGAGTTTTTTATGCAGATATTATTTCACTTCCCTCGTGTGGTTAGTGAAAGTTTTAGGCCTAAATATGATACAATAAAATGGAGGAATAACACACAGGATTTTAATCGATGGTGTGAAGGAGAAACAGGATATCCAATGGTAGACGCTGGCATGAGACAGCTAAACCAAACAGGTTATATGCACAACAGAGTAAGAATGGTAGTAGCTAGTTTCCTGTGCAAGCATTTACTTATAGATTGGAGATGGGGAGAGGCTTACTTCGCGAAGAAATTACTCGATTATGATTTATCTGCCAATAATGGAAACTGGCAGTGGGCTGCCGGAACAGGATGTGACGCTGCTCCATACTTTAGAATTTTCAACCCTATAGAACAGCTAAAAAAATTCGATAAAGACCTTATATATACCCGTAAGTGGGTGAGAAACCTAAATGAATTCTCTTACCCGCAGCCAATGGTTGACCACAAAGGAGCTCGAGAAAGAGCTCTAAGCACCTACAAGGAAGGTATAAATAGCTATACTGGCTAACAAAATTCTCTTTTAACTAGCACGACTTCTTCAAGAAGTTATGTAGTTAAGTTTCTGTTATAAAAATTCTCGGATTATGACTCTATATTTACATCATGTTTGGATTATTTAAAAAGAAATCGGAGGTTGATGTTTTACAAACCAAATATGAAAAGCTCATGAAAGAAGCGTTTGAACTTTCTAGGGTTAATCGTACAGAAGGTGATAGAAAATATTCTGAGGCCGATGATGTTATGAAAAAGATAGAAGCATTACAAAACTAGTAGATGAGCTTTTGTGGAAATGAAAGCCTCTTGGTTTTACCCAAATTCAACTCTGGGCTCACGTTCAATATCTTGAAAAAAGAATTAGACTGGAAACAAAATCAGTTGAAGTTATATGGAAAAATTCATAATGAGCCAAGATTGACCGCTTGGTTTGGCCCAAAATACTC
>DDEI01000069.1:28289-47685 GCA_002336675.1 Flavobacteriales bacterium UBA1958
ATAAGGTCTCTCATGCAGCAGACTTCAATTTCAATGCCGCTTTAGTAAATTATTACAGAGATGGCTCTGATAGCATGGGATGGCACTCCGATGACGAAAAAGAAATAGATCAATCGTGCATAGCTAGTTTATCCTTTGGAGAAGAAAGACGATTTCTACTCAGAAACAAAAACGAAGTGAAGATGAAAAAGGAATATTTATTAAAAGATAACGACCTTATACTTATGAATAATCTCCAAAAAAACTGGCAGCACTCGATTCCTAAAACTACACGCCCATTATCTGGTAGAATAAACATCACCTTCAGAAGAATAACTGGTTAGCCTCGGGTGGGAAATAAAATTTCTTCTATTCTCAGACCTTACTAAAAAATGAGGGTTTAAGAATTCTTTTACGTTAATTTGTCCTCTTGAAAAGAGAACACCATGTCAGTACATAAAAAAGCGAAAAGAGTAACCACCCAAGTTCTTCTTGACATGAAGTCTAGAGGTGAAAGAATAAGTATGCTAACGAGTTATGACTATAGTATGGCTAAGATCGTAGACCAGGCCGGAATAGACATTATTCTAGTAGGTGACTCAGCTTCTAATGTAATGGCTGGCCATGAAACCACCCTTCCTATAACACTAGACCAAATGATTTATCACGCTGCCTCTGTAATACGAGCTGCGGAGAGATCTCTAGTGGTAGTGGATCTTCCTTTCGGTTCTTATCAAGGAAATTCCAGGCAAGCATTGGATTCAGCTATTAGAATCATGAAAGAATCCGGCGGGCATGCTGTAAAAATGGAAGGTGGCGAAGAAATAGCAGAATCTATTACCAGAGTTCTTTCTGCAGGAATTCCTGTTATGGGTCACTTAGGACTAACACCACAGAGCATTTATAAGTTTGGAACTTATGTTGTAAGAGCTAAGGAAGGTGAAGAAGCCGAACAATTAAAAAAAGATGCGATCCTTTTAGAAAAACTAGGCTGTTTCAGTATAGTTCTCGAAAAAATTCCAGCCAATTTAGCGGCAGAAGTGGCTAAATCTGTTAGCATTCCTGTAATAGGAATAGGAGCAGGAGGAGATGTAGATGGTCAAGTGCTAGTGGCTCATGATTTATTTGGCATAACTCAAGAATTTAGCCCACGGTTTTTAAGAAGATATGCCGACCTTTCCTCTATTATGAATGATGCAGTTAAACAATACATAACTGATGTCAAATCAGGTGATTTTCCGAATGAAGAAGAATCCTATTAATCATCCCTCTAGCAGCAATCAGAAAAAAAACTGGGTAGACAAGTCTAAACACATCGTTAAGACCAATATAGAAAATTTAAGAGTTCTCTATGAAGACAATCATATTATAGCCATTAATAAGCGTCCTGGAGATATCCTGCAGGCAGATAAGACCAAAGACCCTGTGTTGTCTTCATTTGCTGCGCAATACATAGCTAATAAATACAACAAACCTGGAGAGGCATTTATCTCTATTATACATAGAATAGATCGGCCAGTAAGTGGTGTAGTTATCTTCGGTAGAACGAGTAAAGCAACTACTCGCCTTTCTCAGATGTTTAAAAATAGAGAAATCCAAAAGACTTATTGGGCCATAGTTGAGAGCCCACCCAGTGAAGCATTTGGAACGGTAGTAAACTATCTCAAGAAAAACGCTGACAGAAATAAAAGCTACGTTTATCATCATGAGACCAAAGACTCTAAAGAAAGCCAGCTGACATACAGACAAGTCGGCTCAGGAGATAAATATCATTATCTAGAGGTAGAACCTAAAACAGGCAGGCACCATCAAATAAGAGCTACTCTGGCAGACATAGGTTGCTCTATAAAAGGTGATGTTAAATATATGGCTAAAAGGACGAACAAAGATGCATCAGTATGTCTCCACGCCAGAAAAATAGAGTTCATACATCCGGTAAAAAAAGAGCTTATCACAATTACTGCCCCTACTCCATCTGAGCCTATTTGGGATGAGTTTTTAAGAATCTCTAAAAGTGAATAAGAATAACATTTTGCGAGTAAATCTAGTAGAGATTTAATAGTATAAATATGTAATATTGTAACGCTAAAAAGACGTAAACATGAGTGAAGAAATAGAACACGTAAAATGCCTAATCATAGGTTCAGGACCTGCTGGTTATACTGCTGCCATATACGCGGCTAGAGCTGATATGAAGCCTGTATTATATCAGGGAATGCAGCCCGGAGGACAGCTTACCGAAACTACAGAAGTAGATAATTATCCGGGGTATCCTGAGGGAATAGACGGTCCACAGATGATGATTGACTTCCAGAAACAAGCCGAAAGATTCGATACTGATGTGCGAAGTGGATGGGTGACTAAAGTAGATTTTAGTGGTTCTGTTCACAAGGTAGAATTAGATAATGGAAAGAAGAATATGACCGCTGACAGCATCATTATTTCTACTGGTGCTTCTGCTAAATGGTTAGGTCTAGAGTCAGAAATTAGACTGAGAGATATGGGTGGTGGTGTTTCTGCATGCGCTGTATGTGACGGATTCTTCTACAAAGACCAGGAAGTGTGTATAGTAGGGGCTGGTGATTCAGCGTGTGAAGAAGCTAGTTACCTAGCTAAACTTTGCACTAAAGTGCACATGCTAGTAAGAAAAGATGTATTTAGAGCCTCCAAAGCAATGGTCCATAGAGTAGAAGGTATGGAGAATATAGAAATCCATTACAATACTGAAACCTTAGAAGTTTTGGGAGATACTGGAGTAGAAGGTGCCAAGGTGAAGAATAATATTACTGGAGAAGAAAGCACTATTCCATGTACAGGATTTTTCGTAGCTATTGGTCACACACCGAACACCAAAGTATTTGCTGATTATTTAGACTTAAATCCACAGGGATATATTAACGTAATCCCAGGCACTTCTAAAACTACGATAGCGGGTGTCTTCGTGGGAGGCGACGCTGCCGACCATGTATACAGACAGGCCGTTACTGCTGCTGGAACTGGATGCATGGCTGCTTTAGATGCAGAAAGATACTTGGCGGCTAAGGGGATTCATTAAGCATTAACTGAAATAAATATTTAAAGCCCTTGCCCTCAAAAGCAAAGGCTTTTTTATTACTAGTGAAATCGTTGATTATTAATTGTAGTTATTGTGCATAATATGCCATTATTCCTTTGTTTTACCATTATGTTAAAGAAATTTATATTTTCTCTAGTCATGCTAGTTAGCTCATCACTCATGAATACTCAAGAAGAACATACGTTTACTAAGGCTGAACTTTTGGGTCAAGTCAATTATCCTACTCATCCAGATTTTTCTATAATTCCAGCAGAATACACCTCTAAAACTCAGGTCTATTTAAGGACTAAAACTTTAGATGCATTTAAAAAAATGTTCTATGCAGCGAAAGAATGTGGACTGGATTTAAAAATAATAAGTGCTGCTAGAAACTTCGATTCCCAAAAAGGTATCTGGGAAAGAAAATGGAAGGACGGGAAATATATCAAACACTTCGGAGCTGACAGAGCCAAGGCTATTATGAGATACAGTTCTATGCCCGGAACAAGCAGGCACCATTGGGGAACTGACATCGATGTTAATGACTTAAATGATTCGTACTTTACTTCTGGCGCGGAAGGCAAGAAAGTCTACGAATGGTTAACTACTCATGCTAATACATTCGGTTTCTTCCAGACTTACACCTCTAAAGAAACCGGAAGAACTGGGTATGAAGAAGAAAAATGGCACTGGAGTTATATGCCTTTAGCAAAACAATTACTTGAAGCTTATAATGCCGAAATAACCTATCAAGCAATCGTAAATTTCAATGGTTATGAAAGTGCGAAACCCCTTGGAGCTTTAGAACTGTATGTGAATGGCATAGATGCAAAATTAAAATAGACTTTCTACTTCACATCAAATAGACTTTCTAACCCCAGAGGATTAGAAACGGTGAAACCCTCTCCCATTTCATAACCAGCTTCTCTTCCCATGTGACGGGCTCTACCCTCTATAAACTTAACGAAATCCTCACCTGAAATAGGTGTCATTATACCGTCTCCTTCTGGGCTAAAAAACTGACTTGAATAAGCCATTATTGACTTCAGTTTATCTTCAAATTCATCAGTAATATTGACCACAAAATCTGGTTTTATGTAATGATCTTGAATATAATGGAAAACTCGTTTCGGTCTCCATGCAGATTGTCCTTTACCATCTAATTCCGTCTTAATCTTGATTAATCCAGAAAGAAATGCAGATTTATGAACTAACTCAGCTCCTTTCCCATGGTCTGGATGCCTGTCTGAAACAGCATTAGCCAAAACTATTTCTGGCTGGTACTTTCTAATCATTTTAATCACATCTACCTGCGAAGCCTGATTTATTTCAAAAAACCCATCTGCCAGCCCTAAGTTTTCGCGTATGCTTAAACCTAAAATTTTTGCTGCCGCATCTGCTTCATTAGCGCGAATTACTGATGAACCTCTAGAACCCAGCTCTCCAAAAGTAAGATCTACTATTCCTACTTTCCTTCCCTCTTTTATTGCTTTTAATACTGTCCCGCCAGCAGATAACTCTATATCATCTGGATGGGCAGCAAAAGCTAACACATCTAATTTCATATTCTATTGACTTCTAATTACTCAGACAAAAGTAACCCTTCAACCTTTTATCCATGTTAATATAGATTCATCTATTGGTAAAGTTTGAGGAAGAACCTCTTTTACTAAAGTTCCATTTTCGTCTATTAAAAATTTATGGAAATTCCACTGTACCTCGAAATCCCCCACACCATTTAACTCTTTATTCGTCAACCAGTTGTAAACCTCGCTTATATCTGTTCCTTTTACTGATACTTTAGACATCATTTTAAATGTTACTCCATAATTTTCTTGACAGAAACTCTGAATTTCGGCTTCTTTACCAGGCTCTTGAGCTCCGAAATCATTAGAAGGGAACCCTAAAATAATGAAATCATCACCGCCTAACAGTTCATGTAAATCCTGAAGATTCTCGTACTGTGCAGTTAATCCGCACTCACTTGCAGTGTTTACTATAAGTACTTTTTTTCCCTTTAAGTTATCGAAAGAGAAAATCTCTCCCTTTATGTCTTCAGCCGAAAGGCTATAAAAATCTCTTCTCATTTGATCATTTGTTATTAGAAGATCAATATTAAATAAACCTATTGTATGGACAACGAAAAGGAATAAAGCTGTGATCTTCATTTACTATAATTATAATTAAAAAAACCAATATAAGCCAAAGTCAGAGTGCTTTGATTGTTAACAAACCCTTCAGAATATATATCGCTAAAAAGTTAATATTTCAGTGCTTTACCCTGAGCTTAGCATATACCGGATAATGGTCTGACAACTCATTACTTAACGTTCTATAGTCCGCGCTTTCTATTTCATCTGAGTGAAAAATATAATCTATTCTAAAAGAAGGAAAATCCCCTATATAGGTATTACCTACCCCAAATCCACTTTCTACGAATGAGTCTGTTAAGTACTTTCTAGTTAGAGCATAGCAATAGCTAACTGGAGTGTCATTGAAGTCTCCAGCCAACACCACTGGATAAGGACACCCATAAACATGATCAAGTACTTTTTTCAATTGTACAGCTCTCTTTTCGTAGGCTACATTTAGGAGACCAAAAATTCTCTTATACCCTTGAATATTCTCCTCTGAGGTATTCACATTACCCTTAGTAGCCTTCATTCGGTTATAGTCCTCTTTTTGAAATCTTATAGACGATAAATGAGAATTATATACCCTAACAGTATCAGCACCAATTAATATATCTGTGTAAATGCATGAATTACTGTAATCGCTCTCGAAAGAAATCACACCCCTATTTATAATGGGTAATTTAGAGAACGTAGCTACTCCTGCATGAAGTCCGCCTCGCATGTGATGTGTAAAATTTTCATGACTATCTTTAAAATCTAAATCATCAACTAAAACACTTTTCGTATCAAAAACTCCTTTCTTTTCAGCGTAGTAAAACTCCTGAAAACAAAGAATATTAGCATCTATTTTACTGATCATACTAAAGATCTCATCTTTGATATCCCCCCCTATATTTTCATTGGCATCGAAAATTCTAACGTTATAGGTTAGTAACTTAATCTCCGCAATATCTGCCTCGGTAAATTCCGTCTTACTGGTAAGCTGGTAATAATTATTAAAACTAGGCCAGGCATACACTAAAGCTACCAATGGAATGATTAGAGATACCTTCTTCCTTATAAAGAGAAATACCAAAAGGATTACATTTATCCATAGAAGCAAAGGGAATGCCAAACCAAAAAAAGGCAACAGCCCATTGTCTGCCGGGCTTACATCCTGCGAGTAAACACTAAACCCTAAAAATAACGATAGGCTTAATAACAGAACAATAAAACCACTTTTTAGAATTCTCTTCATTTACTGCCTGCTGTATTTATTTAGAAAAGCTTTCTCTGTCTTATTAAGGCTATCATAACCTGCCACAGATATCTTCTCTAATATTCTGTCAATTTTCTGCTGGGCTTGAGCCTTAGAATAATTATAGTCTTCGTCTGACTGAGAGGCTGCTTTAGACTTTTTATAAACCACTTTCATTTTGGTTTTTTTTCTTCCGCTCTTAGTTATGCTGAATATTATTCTCTCTAGCCATGAATTGATATCTCTTCCTTTCTGTAATTGCTTTATCATAAAAAATCCGTAGATGGCTCCTCCTAAATGTCCTAAATGTCCTCCTGCATTCACTCCGCTTTTAAGTGATAAAAAATCTCCAATAACCATTATAGCCGCTATGTACTTAAACTCTATCTGAATAAAGATGAGATTAATCTTCATATTAGGCCTATAGGTAGCCGCTGCTACTACTGTGGCTAATACAGCTGCGCTGGCTCCCCACATAGGTCCATGCCCCATAGCTATAAACATAGGAATGAAGTTATATCCTACAACGTAAAGAATCCAACCTGCTATTCCTCCTAAAAGGTAAGTGCTTAAAAGTTTTCGGCTTCCTAAAAACTGTTCTAGATACCTTCCAAAGAAATAGAACGTAAGCATGTTACCGAAGATGTGACCAAATCCCTCATGAACGAACATATAAGTGATGACACTCCATGGTCTTCGAAAAATGGATTCAAAATCTGAAGTACTAGAAAGATAAGACCACACTAATTTTAAATGTTTTTGAGCTGAGCCATCAATAAAGAACCCGTTCTCAAAAACAAAAACAGTAAACAGCACCTCCAAAATGAGAACCACTGCGAACACAAGTATATTGGCTAAAATGAGATTAGCAAATATTGTTTTACTCTTAAAAAATTTCTTGATATTATCTAGAAAACCTTGTGGATTCATCGTTTATCTAAAATGATTTAAATTGTTTTTATTTCCGCTATTTTCCCAATATTTAATGATCAAATAGCCAACCAAGACTCCAGCTAAATGAGCAAAATGAGCAACATTATCTCCTGCATTATTCTGGATTCCTAAATACAATTCAATCGCTCCATAGATCATCACAAAATGCTTAGCTTTAATCGGAATAGGAGGGAAAAGTAACATTAGCCGAGTCTCAGGGAACGAGTAACCGAAACCAAGAAGCAAACCAAACACAGCTCCTGATGCACCTACGGTATAATCACCATGGCTTCCGCTGAAATATTGTACTGCAGTAAAAATAATAAACGCACCTAGACCACACAGCATATAATAAGTTAAAAATTTTTTAGCTCCCCAGTGGTTTTCTAAAGCTGAACCGAACATATAAAGAGCAAACATGTTAAATAAAATGTGCTCTATACTTCTAAAACCATGCATAAACATATGAGTAACTATCTGCCATGGTTTAAAAAAATCACTTTCAAACCACCAACCTGCAAATAGACCATACATGACATCAGGATAAATCCATGAAGCTCCAAAAATCAAAACATTAATTATGATGATATTCTTCACCACCGTAGTCATTGGCTGCATCTTCTCTAAAAATTAAATTTTTGTTCTAACTCCTCACGAGTTAAGTTATGAATAATAGACTTACCAGAGGCTGTAAAATAAGGCACTTCGCACGAAAACAATTTCTCGATTAGCTCCTTCATCTCTGCAATCTCTAATCTCCTTCCATATCCTATCGCACTTGATTTAGCCAATGAAAGAGCTACTTTCTCACTCTGACCAAGTTCCTTCCCATTAAGACTATGCTTAAACTGCTCTAGAAAATTTTCTAATAATTTACCTCCATCTACTCCTGCAAGTTCCGAAGGTATACCGTTAATCACAAATACATCAGATGATTTAGCTTCTATATCAAACCCTACTCCTCTTAACTCATTCAAAAGACTATTTATAAGGGCTCCATCAGAAGCAGACAACTGAACATCCTCAGGGAATAAGCTCTGCTGGCTGGTCGGATTAGAGTTCATTAATAAATCTAAATAATACTCGAAAAGTACTCTTTCATGAGCTCTTTTTTGATCTATTACTATCAGTCCAGATTTCATGCTACTCACTACATATTTCTCCCAAATCTGAAACACTGGCTTATCTTCTGACCCTTCATTCTGCGCATTTATATCCAGAGATATTTGGTCTGGAATAGCTATTTCATTTCTATCTATTCCATGAATATCTTGAGTAATTCTATATAAATCTTTCCAGTCTTGTGAACCCGCAGACCCTTCTCTTCTTGGCGAAACAGATGTCATGGAAGAGGTTTTTATAATTGAAGACAGTTGCTCATTAAAAGGATTATAGTGCACATCCACCTTTATCTCCGGTTCTATTAAAGATTGACTATCCGAAGGGACTGGTATATTTACGCTCATCTCTTGATTGAAGTCTAAGCTTGGGCTTGCGCTGTATTTTCCTATTCCTCGTTTGATAGAACTTCTAAGTAGAGCATAGATACTTTTTTCATCTACAAACTTAATTTCAGTCTTAGTAGGATGAATATTAATATCTATTCTACTAGGGTCTAAGGTTAAATATATCCAATATGACGGAAAAGTATCTTTAGAAATCAAACCTTCAAACGCACTTACGACTGCGTGATTTAAGTAATGGTTTTTTATAAACCGATCATTGACGAAAAAGTACTGCTCTCCTCTCGTTCTTCTTGCATGTTCTGGCTTTCCTATAAATCCTTTAATGTTTACTACAGAAGTTTCCTCATCTACTGGAAGTAACCTTGTATTAAATTTATTACCAAACACTGCTACTATACGTTGCTTAACGCCTCCAGCAGCTAAGTTGAAAATCTCATTATCATTATGGGTCAACTTAAATGAAATATCTTTATGAGCTAGCGCTACTCTCTGGAACTCATCTATTATGTGTTTTAATTCTACTGGGTCGCTTTTTAAAAAATTCCTTCTGGCAGGAACATTAAAGAAAATATTTTTTACAGAGAACTGAGTTCCTGATGGGGTTTGGATAGGCTCAGAACTTTCTAGTTCTGTTCCTTTGATTATTATTTTTTGGCCAAGCTCTTCAGCGTGACGCCTAGTCTTCATTTCTACATGAGCTATAGCTGCTATAGATGCTAGTGCCTCACCTCTGAATCCTTTTGTCTTTATGAAGAACAATTCATCAGCAGTATTAATCTTACTTGTAGCATGTCTTTCGAAACACATTCTAGAATCTGTCTCACTCATTCCACATCCATTATCAATGATTTGAATGAGTGTCTTCCCTGCGTCTTTAATTACGGCACTTACCTCAGAAGCTCCTGCGTCTATAGCGTTTTCCATCAACTCTTTAACCACAGAAGCGGGCCTCTGAATGACTTCTCCAGCGGCTATTTGATTGGCTACGTTATCAGGAAGAAGTTTAATAATATCAGACATTTACTGTATCTAGGTATCTAATTACGGCATAAGATATAAAGCATAAAAAAATCAACACCACTATGATTATGATATTCGAGTTAAACACTTGGTTTTTGTAAGGTTTTCTAAGCCAATCTTGTTTTCTTACTCTAGACAAAGAAATGCTTCTTTCTTCTCTTAACTCCTCTGCTAAATCTAATTCTACGCGTTTTTTCCTTTTTTCCCTCTCTTCTTTTTCTTCATCGTAAAATCTCGACCTATAATGAAATGAGTTCGGGGATCTTTTTATTCCTTTAAACAACGAAAAAGATTTGGAAAACTTCATTTTACAAATGTACTAGAATTAATAGGTATAGGCAAAATATAGACAGTATTAGAATTCAAAAAAACAGAAAAAAGAGAGGTGAAGCTAGATTAACTTCTCCTCAATTTCCATAACAGTCTTAGCCTGCGGGAAAAACTCTAAAACCCTACGTAGAACTTTTTCTAACACAGCATCAGGACAAGAAGCTCCGCTAGTAACTATAATTCGAGGAACATTTACTTTAGGGACCCAGTTCTCAGTTAGCCTCATCTCCTCAGCTCGCCAATCATAATGATGTATTTCTGAGGCTGATTTAATTTCAGACTCATTCTTGACAAAGAAAGTAAGAACTTTTTCTTCGCACAATTCTACTAAATGACTCGTATTAGAGCTATTATAACCGCCTACCACTATTGCTAAGTCTGCAGCTTCTTTTAATAACCCGAAGGTCGCCTGCTGATTATCATTCGTAGCGTAACAAAGTGTATCTCGGGTACTTGTAAAATGACTCGCTATGTCTTCTTCCCCAAAAGTTTCCTCCATAACTGTTTTAAAATAATCAGCTATGGCCTGAGTTTCTGACGCTAACATAGTGGTTTGATTCACTACTCCAACTTTATTCAAATCCGCCTTTGGATTAAAGCCTGAACTATATCTTCCCTTGAAGTAACTATCAAACTCATCAAACTTTCTTTCGCCTTTAATGAAAGAGGCTAGCAGAATGGCTTCATACATATCTTTAATTACTATGGATTTAGCAACTAGAGAACTATGCGAAAAGGTAGCTCTAGTCTCTTCATGTGAAGGCTTACCGTGAATAACCACTGTATTATTAGCTTTACCCAATTTATCACTTCTATTCCATACCTTGCCTACAAAAGGACAGGTTGTATTATATGCCTCGGTAGGTATCCCTTTCTTTTTTAATAACGCTTCCAGCTCAATAGTAGTTCCAAATGCTGGTATAATTACCACATCATCTGCAGTGACATCATCCCATGACATTAGTTGTTTCCCATAAGTATCTTGTACAAAACCAATCCCGTTATCTTCTAAATCTTTATTTACCTCAGGGTTATGAATCATTTGGCTCAAAAGCAGAATCCGTTTACCTGGATTTTCATCAAGTGCTCTATAAGCAATTTCTATAGCATTTTCTACTCCGTAGCAAAAACCAAAATGTCGAGCTAAAACTATCTCAACCGCTCCGAAATCTAATACCGATGGAGAAAAGTCCATTTTTCTGGGGTCTTTAGATTTTCTTCTCTGTTTTACCTTACTGATCAGACTAGACTGATAAAACGCGGGAATCTTAAATGTCTTCATTATTATGTAAAATTACTACTTATTCTAGCTAATCCATATCATATTTAAATACTTCTCTTCCATTTCATCTTCTCCTTTCGATAATTATTTAATCATCCTTTATAGCCAAGGTTGTTGATTCAGCTTCTTCTTTATTGAAGACCTAAAAAGATGTCAAAACTAATAATCTGAAACAAAAAAAATACTGCAGTGAATCCCTGTTTATTAGTCGTTAATGAATCTGACGGCTTGTCTCAATATGTTGTCCTAAATCATTTACATGCCCCAAAAAGAGAAAGAAACAAGAGTTTATTTCGAAGAGCCTCATTTTCGATAAACAATCAGAGTGAATTCTAATTTCTAGAGGCAACTTTTCTAATAATAGAACTCGGTATATCATTTTCTAAGGAAAATTTACATTTTCTTTTTTTATCCTATTTATTTCAGGAATTAGTTTTCCCTTTGTATGAAGATTCTTAATTTTTTTTAATGCTCTATTTCGCTTTTTCGGGCTTATCTTTTCGTCATATAAAGCTATTAAGTAAAGTGCCTCACTCTCCTTTTCTTCCAAAGAGAGCCTAGGAAAATCCCGGTATATCATAGCTAGGGAAAAAATATAATGATAGAGATACTCTGGCTTTTCATCTAAAAATGTGGCTAAGTTTGTATTGACCTGTAACGTGCAACTAGATGTGCCTCCCAACCAAACAAGACAAAATGCCTTCGCTTCTTCTGTTTTTTCTATGTCTATAGCTAATGGATCATTAACTAAACAAGCCATTAACTCATATGCTAACACTTCATAATCTTCATAGTCCTCTGGAGTTTCTAACACAAACTCATCTGGAGGATATAAACACTGAGCATAACCTGCAAGAGAGAATAGTGCTGCGCCTGCATATACGATTAGCTGCTTTAACACTTAGACTCTTTTTCTTTGAATACTATCCCTAATTCTCCTAACTCCTTTAAAATAGGCTCATAAATCTCAGGAATCACAGGAAGATGCACGCCTGTTAACGATAACTCTCCTTTTAGAACTAACTTTACTGCTATACCTAACGGCAAACCTACAGTATTGGACATTCCTGTATAAGTCTGATCCTCTCCCTCTACTGCTAATGAAGAAACTATGTCAAAACTCTCTTCATTTAGATAATAACTGAATTTATGATACATAACTATTAAATCCTTATCACTCGGCTCTAAACTCCATTTTTCTTCCAATTTATTTTGCAGAACCTTCGCTGGAGAAAGACCTTTGATACCTATTTTTTTATGCTCAAAAACACCTAGCCACATTAACTTGTTCATTACCTCATTACTTAAACCAAGCGAATCCTGTAATTTCTTTTCTACAGTCAATTCAGTGTGGTAAGGCAGAAAAGAATTAATGTATTCTCTGTAAGTCATGTTTTCTGTGTCCGGAAGCACATAAGAGTCATCTGTACATCCTAACTGAACGAATGTATTCCAAGCTTCTGAGTAGCCTTTTCTTCTTAGCGTTCCTCTATAAATAGTAGGTATTCCCGTTAATCCATAGACCTCTATATAACTCAACGAATCTCTATTGGCATAGCCTTCAAAAAAACCATAGCTGTCTATTTCTATTTCTTTGGTTCTAGAAAATAATTTGTTATACGGCACGAATTTGTACTTGCCGTTTTGTAGAAACGTGGCGGCACTTCCTTGACCTGCTAAAACTACATTTCTTGGATTCCATGTAAATTTATAGTTCCATGGGTTCGTATCACTTTGAGGAGCTATGAGTCCACCGGTGAAAGATTCAAAACGCTCTATTTCTCCTCCTTTAGCCTTTATACCATCAATGATTTTCATAGCACTCATATGATCAATTCCTGGGTCTAAGCCAAGTTCGTTTAAGATAAAGACTCCATTCGCTTTACATTCCTTATCTAAAGCTTTCATTTCAGGAGTAATATATGAGGGAGTAATCAAGTTCTTCTTCAATAGCACACAATCTTTAGCTATATCTAAATGAAAAGCAGCTGGCAACATGGAAACTACGATATCAGCCCACTCGAGATGGTGGATTCTTTCTTCTCTTTTCAGCGCATTAAAAGAAATAGCTTCAGCATTAGCTGCTCCATTAATTTTCTCCTTTGCTAGATCTAAGTCTCTATCTGCTATTCTTAAATGCCAGTTATTGCTCTCTAACAACTGTGTTAAATAACGAATTAAAGAACTACTGCTCCGTCCCGCTCCTATTACTAATATTTTTTTCATGTCTCTCTAAAGTTCTTTTATAACTGAGCTCAAAAATAATCGGAGAATCGAGTCTATCAGGACAGACTTGAATTATTTTTTAATGATGTATTTTTTTGGCACGAGTTTGGAAGTGCTTAAATTTACAAATTTTCAAAACACTTAGTCATGAATCTAGTTTACCAGATTAGAAAGAGACTTGAATTAAGACTGACTGGACAAACAATGTCTTACCCAAGCTTTCTATGGTTGATAGTTTTTTGTATGATCCTTAACGCATGTAACGGAAGTAAGGCATACTACAAAAGAGGCTTTAAGCTAGAAGAGCAGGGTCTTATAGATGAAGCTGCGGCATCATATTACGGAGCATTGCAGCGCAACAGAAACAACATCGAAGCCAAAATAGGGTTGAAAAATACTGGACAAACTGTACTCAATAAAAAACTAGAAGTATTCACGAAAAATAGAAATCTAGACCAAAAAAGAGAAGGCGTTTATTCATTCATTAGAGCTAAGGAATACCAAAGTAAAATTAAAAAAATAGGAGTAACCATAGAGATTCCCTCATACTTTGAGTCTGATTACGCAGAAATCACACAGAGTTATCTTCTAGATTTATATAATGAAGGTAACGACTTATTAAACCAAGGTCAATTCTCGATAGCAGAACTTAAATTTAAAGAAATCGGAAATTTCGATTCAAATTATAAAGACTCGAGGGCTCTAGGGGATATGGCGTATCTAGAACCGCTCTATCAGACTGCTTTAGAGCATCTAGACAATGAACGGTTTCGGTCTGCTTACTCAGATTTTAACAAAGCAATCTCTAGAGACCCAGACTTCAAAGAAGCTAAAGCCCTTAAAGATGAATCACTAGAGCTTGGGACAATAACTTTAGCAGTGGTAGGGTTCGAAAACGCCACTAACAAAGGTGGCTTAGATAAAAAGGTTACTGCCTATGCATTAGATGCGCTTACTTCAATTAACGATCCTTTTCTCAAGATTATAGATAGAGAAAACTTTGACCTTATCATAGGAGAGCAGCAGTTGGGGATGTCGGGGGTTATAGACGAAGAAACTGCTGTAACCGCAGGTAATTTAATCGGGGCTAAAACACTTCTAACCGGAACGGTTCTCACCTTCGGATCAACTAAAGGAAATCTTCAAAAAACTGCGCTTACTGGTTATGAAAGCTACAAGGTGAAAAAGCTAAATAAAGAGACAAACATAAGTTACTACGAAACTAAATATAGAACAACAACTTATACAAAGTATCAGAAAAAGAATACAGTAAATGTTTCATTCCAATATAAGATCACCTCATTAGATACTGGAGAAGTTATAAAGTCTAAAATCATAGAAGACAAAATGGAAGATATCATGGTTTATGTAATTTATGATGGAGACCATTCTAATTTATATCCTTCACGGGCAGGAGGAGCAGTCAACACTAACAGAAATTCTAAAAATGAATTAGACCGATTATTAAATGGTAAAAGGACGATCTCATCTACTGAAGAGCTTTCAACTGATTTAATGAAAGACCTGAGTTATAAATTAAGCTCAGATATAGGTTCGTTTATAAAAAATCAGGTCAAATGAAGATATTAAGGTATATCGCTATCCTGAGCATATTATTCTCTTGCGGTTCTAGAAATACAATCACAGAAACATATATAGGCCAGAACTCCAGGCCTGAATGGGTATTCAGCAGACCTATTGATGGGAGTTATTTCATCGGTATAGGGAGCTCGAATAAAAAAGCTCATCTTACTGACTATTCTCTAGTAGCTAAAAAAAATGCATTGACAGATATGAGCTCTGAAATCACTGTGAATGTCTCAGGAGAATCCTTTTATCATACTATAGATAACAACTTCGATTATTCTGAGGAATTCCAAAGCATGGTTCGTTCAACTTTTAAGGAAGAAATTACCGACTATGAAATTGTAGATTCCTGGGAGAATGAAAACGAATTCTGGATATTTACACGAATCTCAAAGTCCGAGCACGTAAGGCTTAAAAATCTTAAAAAGACAAAAGTTCTAGATCAATCTTACGCCAATTACAAAACAGGCTTAACTTATAAAACTGAGGGGAAATTAACCGATGCACTAGATTTGTTTAGTAAAGGATTACTGAATATGAAAGAGTATTGGTCTGAGAACAACTTATATTTAGCAGGAAACGAAAACCTCTTTTTAGATAACGCTCTCTATGAGCAAATCAGAAAAATTTGTTCTGAATTAGAATTAATCTCAAGTGAAAACACCTTCAACCTCAGCTATAAAAATGGCTTTTCAAACTCCGTTTCTATAGCCGTAAAAAATCAAGAATACTTCATTCCCAATCTTCCTGTATTTTATAAATTTACCAACAGACCTTACGCCAGAGAAAAAAAACTCTACACTAATCCAGATGGGATAATCAATATTTTTGGAGAAAACTTCACAGAAGATACTAGAAATTTCGAACTGAAAATTTGGGTTGATTATGATGAACTTTTTAAAAATGATTCTTCTCCCGAAATAAGTGAACTGTTAACCGCAGGGATAAATAATAAAATGCTTAATATTCCTGCTAGGATTATTATGCCTTCAATTTATTTGAGAACAAATTCTCAGACAAACCCATTAACAGAATCTTTTAAAAATGAACTTCTAAAAAAAGGGTTCATTATTTCCACATCTGAACTAAATGCCGACTTAGATGTGATTCTAAATTACCAAATAAATGAAGGTGGAACAGCTCAAGGTTTTCATGTAGTTCTTTTAGATCTCACAATAACTATAGAAGACCATGAGAGCCATAGACAATTATTCTCTGATAGCTATACCAATATCAAAGGCATTCACATGAATACAAATGGCGCTGAAGGTGACGCTGTGAAAAACGCTGTGAAAAAAATAAAAAAAGAACTTGTACCTAAACTCATGGATGTCTTGCTATAAGACAGACTTTTGGCACAGTTTATGAAATTAAAAATCAAACTAACAAAATCATATTGAAATGAAAACATTACAAAAATCCATTTTAGCAGCTGCACTAATCCTAGGAATAGGTGTGACATTCACAAGTTGTAAGAAAAAACCAATCGAAAAGACTCCTAAAGGAGAGGTGACAATTGTAGAGAAATGTACCGGCCAACAATACTTTTCGGATAAAAATACATTTAGAGCTACTGCCACTGGCGAAAGCATGGATCGAGAGACCGCTAAGAAAAAAGCTCGATCAAATGCCAATGCTGAACTCGCTAAAACCATTAAAGTTACTATGAAAATAGTAGGTGATAATTATGTTAATTCCTCGGAGTTTAATAATAAGGAGGAAGTAACCGAGACATTTAATGAAATGTCCAGAACAGTAGTAGATCAGGAACTTCAAGGAGCGATGAAAATATGTGATGAGTTAACTCAAAACACAGCTACTGGAAATTACGTAGCTTATATAGCTATTGAATTAAGCGGAACTAAGCTTGCTGATTCATACAACGATAAACTTTCAAAAGATGAAAGAATTAAAGTAGAATACAATTACGAGAAGTTCAAAGAAACTTTCGAAGAAGAAATGAGAAAATTAGAGGAGCAGAACTAATTTCAAAATTTCCTTTCAATTATTTAAACCGTCTCTCAGAAGAGGCGGTTTTTTATTCCAAATATTATTTAGTATTTGTTATCTTCGTAAGGACAACTATAACCAATGAGCATAAGACTAAAGGCGATAAAAAAGATTTTTTCAACACTAATTCTTTTATTTACTAATTTCTATGCTTACTCTCAGGTTTACGGAGAAGAATTAATCTCATTTGATTTCAGCAATGGAATCCCTGAGAACTGGGAAAGGTCGTCTGAATCAGGAATTGGACTCTGGGAATACCGTGGACCGTTCACTACTCCTGATAACACTGTGGCGAGTAGAGGAAGTTGTGGCGGGCAGTCTGAACCTTTAGAAAGCACTACAACCGAAAACGGCTTTGTTATTTTTGATTCTAATTACTGGGATGACGAAATAGGTCCATGCGGAAACATAGGATCAGGAATTGACCCGGGACCGCATAATGCAGACCTCACAACCTCATCGCTAGATTTTACTAACGAAAACTCCTTGGTGCTTACTTTTCAGCAACAATACAAAAACTACCAGGGCGCCACTTCGGTTTCCATAAGTATTGATGGCGGAAACAGCTACACATCTATTATAGAAAACAGCGCTCAAGTAGGTTTTTACTCCGGAGATTTAAGTTTTGCGTCAGTAAACATATCTGCCATAGCAGCTAACCAACCTGACGTAAAAATAAGATTTCACTTTGAAGGTCTCTACTACTATTGGATGTTAGATGATATAGTCATTTATAAACCAAATAATAATGACATATTTATGCCTGAAGCTCGTTATACAGGATTCGACTTCAATCAAGGGTTTAGCGGAATAGAGAAGATGGAATATAGTATTTACCCTAGAACTATGATTTCTCCTTTTCAGTTTCACGCTGATGCTCTGAACATCGGTAACAATACCCAAACAGCTGTTACATTAACAGCGAAAATATTCAATCAATCGGAAGAACAATTAGCCGTATTAAGCTCTATACCTACGTCTATTCCTGCTGGTGAATCCAGCATACTAGCTACCGAAGAATATCTTCCGAGTGATATCCTCGGCTCTTACAATATAGAATTTCAGATAGATCAAGCAGAAGAGGATGAGGATGAGGAGAATAATTTTTCTTCTAAGTCTTATAAAATGTCGGAACACACGTTTGCCCGTGATAAATACGAAATGGATGGGGAGTTTACTCCAGCCAATCAGTTTACGGAAAGTCATTTTGAATTAGGGAATTACTTTGAAGGAATCATAACTGAACCTCTTAAATGCACTAGTATCTCAGTGGCGTTTTCCGAAAATTCATCTGTAGGAGCAACGACAAATGGATTAATATTAAACCTACTCAGAGATAGTGTTTTGGCAGAAACCCTCCCCTATGAAATAAACCAATGGGATTTGAACCAAGTCGGAGAAGCCAAGTTCGTAACGTTACAATTGATAGAACCTTATTTAATAACAGACACAATGTTCCTAGCTTCTTTGAGTTCATTTCAAGAAAATGGATTAGTACGAATAGCTACTAGCGGAATATCTCCAGCTCAAACTACTATCATCGAATATCCTTCTGAAAATGCCATTTTCTATACGTTGACCACACCAATGATTCGAGTTAACATATTTCCATTAAGTTCGATGCCTGGGTGCACAAATTTTTCTGCATTAAATTTCGACCCTTTAGCAGACATTGATGATGGATCCTGCCGAATAGCTGGCTGCACCAATCAACTTTACCCAAATTTTGATTCACTAGCTAATTTTGATAATGGTAGCTGTGAAATGATCGGCTGTACTGATTCAGTGGCGTGTAATTTCAATTCTTCTGCTAATACTGATGATGATTCTTGTATTTTACCAGTAGGTTGTGATACCTGTTCAGGTGAAACAGATGGTACAGGTGCAGTAATTAATAATGATGCAGATGGTGATGGAATTTGTGATTCGTATGAAATAGCAGGTTGTACAGATAATACAGCTTGTAATTATGATGAATTTAACGTAATAACAGATGATGGTCCTTGTATTTTCCCAGTAGGTTGTGACACTTGTTCTGGCAACCCTATTGATGGAACAGGTTTTGTAGTTGACAACGATACAGATGGTGATGGAATATGTAATGATGATGAAGTATTAGGTTGTCAGGATTCAACG
>DDEI01000083.1:0-4091 GCA_002336675.1 Flavobacteriales bacterium UBA1958
GTCTTCCATTTTAAGCTCCCACTCTAACTGCTTGAACTGCTCCATAGCTTGGTCGAGCGTTTTTTCCATGTCCTCATTGGATAGGCTCATTTCTTCTAACTGCTCTTGAATCTCTTCCTTATCCAGCTGCTCCATCATCTTCTGGATCTCTTCATAGAGTTCCTTCATCTCATCGGTCATGATTTCATCAAACATTTTTTCTAGCTGCTCTTGTTTTTCTAGAAGGCTTTCGTTTGGCGGCTTGAACTCTTTTTCTTGCTGATTTTTCTGCTCGTTCTTTTTTTGAATATTATCTACTTTATTTTGTAATTCTTTCTGGCGTTGCAATATTTCTTCTAGCTTCTTTTCATCCTGCCAGTTCAATTCTTCCTTCTGTAATAACTCTTTTCTTAATTCATCTAAATCCTTCTGTAGCTTCTTCGCATCATCCACAGCATCTTTCATTTCATCTTTAATCTCCTCGTTCTGCTCTTCCTTATTGTCTTCTATTTCATCTAAGGAAGGAACCTTGAAAACAGCAGGTCTGCTTTTGGCTGCCTTACTTCCGTTCACACCATCATTGTCCCAAATCTGGAAGTAATAATTCAGCTCTTCTCCGGGTAGAAGGTTTAATTCTTCCAAGCTCCACTGATGGAAGAAACCATCTGTAGTTTGGTTTTTGGCTATGGGTAAGTTGATAGAAGTAACTTCGTCTGTGGTTTTTAGAGAGTCAGTAGTTTTGGCGAATGAATAATTAAAAGTCAACGTTTTAAACCCATAATCATCCGAAACTTCTCCTGTGAAGAAGAGGTTCTTTTTAGACAACGAATCTATTTTTTCATCTACTATAATTTCTGGATAGAGGTCTTTAATAACTGAGACAGAGTAGCGCATCGAATCTCCTTCTACGCCTGTTTTGTTATCACTTTTGAAGGTGTAGCTTGAGTTTTGCAACGCTAAGTGAGTGTACTCAAATGAGTTTTCCCCTGATTGCTCCAAATTCTTTTTCTCGCTATCCATCTGCAGAGAGACATTGGATGCATTTTTTGTGTTTACTTTCCATTGAAGTCTACTGCCCTGTGGAACAGTCATATCTCCACTGTTAGAAACCAGCTCGTCTTTTAACCCAGTGTAAGCAGGATAATCTATATAAACCGAGAAGTCCGTAAACCCGGGAACAGGAAGAGCCTCTAGCGTATATTCTTTCGAAATAATGCTGTTCGCTTCGAAGCGAAAAGGAACATTCTTTTGTACGTTATTGAACGTATAGAAGAAGTTCGTCCTGCCTTCTTTGTTCAGCAGAAACCGCTGGTCTCCTCTTAATATGTAGACTTTATTTGGAACACCACCTTTGGCAGTGGTGTTAAGTGCTACAGATAGCTCTAGTTGAAAATCTTTATTTTCGGGAACTTTTAGCGCAGCGTTTTTCACCGTGAAATCATAAGGAGCATATATAATTTCTTCATTGTGCCTTACTATTCTATCTGTACTTTCTGTAATAAGCGATGGAGCGCCGAAGAGTAAAACCGCAAACACGGCCAATGGAATTAGTGCCCATTTAAGGTGTTTTCTATTCTCTTTAAAGTTAATCGCAGAGGTAAATGGAACGGGTTTTAACTGTTCGGTTCTTTGGTTAATACTAGCCTCTAAAAGTTCGGAGCTAAGATTAGAAGAGTCTCCGTGCTGCTCAGCTAATTGTAATGTGTTTAGCAGTTTGTCCTTTACATCAGGAAAGTGATTTCCTACTATTTCTGAGGCCTGCTCATAACTTAAGGATTGACCTATTTTAAGTAGCCTTGTAAGAGGGATAATGATGTATTTACCTAGAATAAGTAAAGAACCTCCTATTAATGTGTAGAAGAAAAACGTTCTAATTCCTTTACCGAAGTTCCCGAAATACTCAGAAACAGTCACCACTAAGTAGGCGCCCAGAATAAGTGCCACACTATAGATCAACCCTTTAATGATTTGGTTTTTATAGTATTTGCGAATAAAGCTTTCGAGTTTATGTTTTAGTAAATCTATTCCTTCTCCCATAATTTTTTAATGCCTTATATGTCTAACGAAACTTTGCGTAAAATGATACATACTCAGCATCTCAAAGTTAAGCAATAATTAGGCTAATAATGTTAAGGTTGGTTAAGGGCTGTTAACTATTCGTTGTGGCTTGTGCTCTTTTTAGTTCTGGCTGTTACTGCTGTCTTCATCGCGCTTGAATTTATTCAATTCATCTTGGGGTAATGTGGCGTTTTTAGGCATGTTTTGACTGTCAAAAACTCTATTAGAAATTTTACCATTATTAACATCTTCTTCCGTGCCTGAATAGGTAGAATAGTTTCCATTTAATGAGCGGTAAACATGAGAGCTAGAATCGGCATGCTTACTCTCTCCTAAGGGTCTCATTTCATTATCATAAGTAGGAGAATACCCAATTTCACTGAGAAAGCCTAGAGCATTTCTGTAGCTAGTAACACACCAAACAACTCTACCACAGTAATGGGGCCGTCTATGGCTAAAACCACATCGAATACAGATTCTCCCTCTGCAGAATAGACATATCCATTTTTAAATGTAAACAGTTTGTCTAATGGAAATGTAGAGTCTCCTCTAAAGATTACACCGTTTTTAAAAGTGTACATGATGTCTGAACTGAAGATGCTTTCTCCTAAGTATAACTGATTGTTTTCGAATCTAAAAAGGACATCAAAAGTAGAGGTAGAGAAGCCATTGTAAATCCCTCTTTGATCACAGGTTACTATGGCTTTACCCCACATTACTTCTGTTCCAGGAAGCACGTGCCCTCCGTTTACGTTACAGATAACATCTGAGAACATGATGTCTCGGTCTGGATAGACATAGGTTTGAGCACTTAGCTGAATGAGACTAACTATACTTAAGAAGAATAACGCTAAACGAATCATGTGTTGAAAGTAATCAATTATTATTCCGTGAAGGATAATTTGGTTTTAGAAAGAGCGCGTATAAAACAGCACCGCCTTCTAGTTTATCTACTAGAAAAGGCGGTGCTAAAACTTTTAATGTCCAGGTGCTTAACAGTGAGTGGAATCTGAGTGTTAAGCAAGCCTTAACGCTTACTCTCCTTTAATAGCTGCTATACCTGGAAGAACTTTGCCTTCTAAGTATTCCAACATAGCACCACCACCTGTAGAAACATAACTTACTTTTTCTGCGAGGTTATATTTGTTTATAGCGGCTACTGAATCCCCACCACCCACAAGAGTGAAAGAAGAACCAGCCAGTGTTACATCTGCTAAAGTTCTAGCTACTTTTTCAGTTCCTGTAGAGAATTTTTCCATTTCGAAAACACCCATAGGCCCATTCCATAGTATGGTTCTAGACGCTCTAATTACTTTTAAAAAGCTTTTAATAGTCGCGGGCCCTATATCTAATCCCATCCATCCGTCTGGGATTTTATTGGTAGGGCACACACGAGTATTAGCGTCTTCAGAAAACGTGTCTGCACAAATCGTATCTGTAGGTAGAATAAGATTCGTATTGGTTCTCTTGGCCAATTCCATTATTCCTAAAGCCGTTTCTAGTTTATCGTCTTCAACCAAAGAGTCACCTATTTTTCCCTTCATGGCTCTTACGAATGTATATGCCATTCCACCGCCGATTAAGATATTATCAGCTACTTCCATTAGGTTTTGGATAATGGTAATTTTACTAGAAACCTTTGCACCGCCTATAATAGCCGTAACAGGAGATTTAGCACCATGAAGAACTCTACCTATGTTGTTTATTTCATCCTCCATAAGGTATCCGAACAGCTTGTTCTCTGGAAAAAAACGTGCTATTACTGCGGTAGAAGCATGCTCTCTGTGGGCCGTTCCAAAAGCGTCATTCACGTAAATATCTCCTAGCTCAGCTAACTGACCAGCGAAGAACTCATCTCCTTCAGTTTCTTCTTTGTGAAAACGTAAGTTTTCTAATAAAAGAACCTGCCCTTTAGCTAGTTCATCAGCCATAGCTTTTACTTCTTCTCCCACACAGTTAGGCGCTACTTTTACTGTGGCTCCCAATAACTCCCCTAGCTTTCCAGCGATGTGTTTTAGAGAATACTTTTCTTCTGGACCGTTTTTAGGTCTTCC
>DDEI01000083.1:4424-4647 GCA_002336675.1 Flavobacteriales bacterium UBA1958
AAGTGAGACATTAGAATCGCTTTTCCCCCGTCTTTTATTACCTTTTCAATGGTAGGAAGGGCGGCTCTTATTCTAGTATCATCGGTAACTTCTCTCTCAGAATTTAAGGGAACATTAAAGTCAACTCTTATGAGGGCTCTTTTTCCTGAGAAGTTAATGTCCTTTATATTGAGCATATTAGTTTAGTTTTTTAAGAAGGGTAGACATGTTTACCTTTTCATTT
>DDEI01000047.1:0-6109 GCA_002336675.1 Flavobacteriales bacterium UBA1958
ATAGCAGCCATTTATACTGAAAGATCCGATTCTTATTATGCTTATGGCTCATCCTATATAGATGAAGCTCAAACGACAAACGGAAGACTAAATTTACTTACAACTTTAGGTTGGAGATTTTAAGTCAAAAAAAAGCCTCTAAAAGAGGCTTTTTTATTTCTTCACATAAAGTAAACTCTACTTTTTTAATTCTTTAGTTAACGCTTTTTCCATCTTTTCTACCTGCTCTTCTGCTAGAACCTTATCCACCAAAATTCTACCACTGTGCTCGTCTACTATTAATTTCTTTCTAGCAGCTACGTCTAGTTGTTTCTGCGGCGGTATCTTAATAAACGAACCAGCAGAAGCTTCTCTATCTATAGAGACTACAGCTAATCCATTTTTCGAAGAATTTCTAATTCGCTTGTAAGCTTTCAGCAATCTATCTTCAATATTTCCTTCAAGTACCTCTGATTTTTTTACCAGGTACTGCTCTTCTTTCTTAGTCTCCTCTATAATCTCGTCTAACTCTCCCTTCTTAATATCTAAATCATTTTGCAGTTCAGAAAAGCTATCATCAGAATTCCCTATTACTTCCTCTTTCTGCTCCTTAGCCAGAGTGTACTCTTTTATCCTTTTTTCAGACAATTGAATTTCTAACTGCTGGAATTCGATTTCTTTATTTAAAGAATCAAACTCTCTATTATTTCTAACCTTACTCTGCTGCCCTTCATATTTCTTTATAGCAGTCTTAGCTTCTTCGATAATATTCTTTTTATCTGCTATCTGACCATCCAAACCTTCAATTTCAACTCTATACTTATCTAATCTAGCATTCATTCCTGCTATTTCATCTTCTAAATCCTGCACTTCTAAAGGAAGCTCTCCTCTAACGATTCTTATTTGATCTATTCTAGAATCTATGATCTGTAAATCATAAAGTGATCTTAGTTTTTCTTCTACTGTACCAGAATTCTTTTTTGACATGCTTTAAAAATATTTTACGGGATTCGTGTTTATTTCCGTTAAATGGGCTGCAAATTTAGGAAATTTATCAATGAGAAATTCCTTAATTAAATCTATTGTAAACTGCTCACTCTCAAAGTGTCCAATATCAAATATGGATATTTCACCTTCCGCATCGAAAAACTCATGGTATTTAAAGTCACTTGTAATGAAAACATCCGCTTTCGCAGCCATAGCATTTTTAAGCAAAAAACTTCCTGAGCCACCACAAACGGCCACCTTTTTTATCTCCTTTTTAAACGGAGTATACTTTATAACCCCAGTGTTAAATGTTAACGATACATAAGACAAAAAATCATCTAAAGCGACAGGGGACTCAAGCTCTCCAATCATTCCACTCCCGACTTCCTGATCTTCATTTTTGATAGAATACACTTCGTGCGCTACTTCTTCATAAGGATGGGCTGACTTCAAAGCATGGACGACCTCTTCTAGAACACTGTTCTTTACTAGCACTTCTATTCTTAACTCTTTAATAGAGCTCAGTTCACCTAACTCTCCTTCTACAGGATTAGCTTCTCTCACGGGTTTAAATGTGCCTAAACCTCCTGAGGAATAGCTGCAGTAATCATAATTACCTATGGTACCCCCTCCCGCAGAAAAAACAGCATCTTTAACTCTATTCGCAGCTTTTTCAGGACAGAAAAAAACTAATTTATTTAGAAAACCTCGCTTCGCTGAAAGTATCCTCTTATTCCTTAATCCTAGCTTATCTGCTATCTTCTCATTTACCCCTCTCCTCACATTATCCAAATTCGTATGAATGGCATAAAGCGCGATATCATTCTTGATAGCCTTCATTACCGTTCTTTCTACATAGTTTTTTCCTGTGAATGTTTTTAGGCCCTTGAACACGACGGGATGATGAGCTATAACCAGATTAGCGCCTTTTCTTATAGCCTCATCCACCACATCTTCTGTGGAGTCTAAACATATTATAGCTCCTGTCACCTCCATAGATAAATCTCCAACGATTAGGCCTGAGTTGTCATATGATTCTTGATAAATCATAGGAGCTATTGATTCAAGAGTAGATGTGATTTCGTGCAGTTTCATATTGAAAAAAAATTATTCACGACAAAGTAAGAAAGAAACTTCCTTTAACGGGCTAATTATTTACTTTTAACCTGTGTTATTTTTCATAAAAAAACTCCTTCTTCCTGCAGCATTTATCTACAGTTTAATTCTTAAGCTGAGGCATTATCTATTTAACTCAGGAATAATAAAATCCTGCAAATTCGAAACCCCTATTATCGGGATTGGGAATTTATCATTTGGAGGGACCGGAAAATCACCCCTAGTAATCTACTTAACAAAACTACTCCAATCTAAAGGAAAGACAGTGGCTATAGTCTCTAGGGGTTATGGAAGAAAGACTAAAGGAGTAGTGCACTGCAACGCTAATCACACTGCAATAGAAATAGGTGACGAACCGAGAATGTACCTTTCAGAATTAAATAACACCCACATAGTGGTAGCCGAACGAAGAAAAGAGGGGATACAGTTGCTGCTGCAATCAGATGATAAACCAGATGTAATCCTTCTAGACGACTGCTTCCAGCACAGGTATGTAACACCTTCAGTTCTCCTGTTACTGACCACGGAGAAAAAACCATATTGGAAAGATTTCTTAGTTCCTGCTGGATATTTACGAGATATAAAAAGCGCAGCTTCTCGAGCTGATGCTTTGGTCATTACTAAGATTACAGATAATTATAATGCGCTGCAAAAACCAAAAGAGTGGGCCTCTAGACCTACTTTTAGTTCTAAAATAGTTTACGGAAATCCAACTAATGAGTATGGTCAGGACATAAACTCTAATGAAGCCATAAGCTTCACAGGTCTGGCTAACAGCGTCTTATTCGAGAATCATCTCAAAGAAAATTATTCTTTGAAAAAGAATTTCAAATTCGCAGACCATCATTACTTCACTGATGCGGAATTAGAGAACATTATTCAATTTGGTAAAGACACCTTGAATCAACCTAAATACCTTACGACACTCAAAGACTTCTATAGACTGAGCGATAATCAGAAAAGTTTATTTGGTCAAAATCTGTTCACAATAAAAATAAGCACCCCTATTTTAGAGGAAAAAGAATTAATTCAATTCCTAACCAATAAAAATATCCTAAAGGTTTAGGTATCTTTGCTAACAATCGAAATAATATTCATGAAAAATATTTTAGTTTTAGCCGCAATATCATCACTGCTATTAGCTTCAGGATGTTCATCACAAAACACTATTGACCCGAACTCTTCTAGAACAGTTATATCTGGAAAGATAGAAGGCGGTGATGGCGAGATGTTATTTATCAATAAGATCAATAGGCGTAAAATCGGTGAGATTTTCGATACCATCATGATTAGAGAAGGAGGAGTTTTTAGCCATAAGTTAAACCAACCTCTGAAAATGGATTATTACGTGCTTACTAATAACAAGAGAAATCAAGTTTTTCTTATTACAGATAGCACAGAGAATGTTACTCTCAATGCTAATTACAACGCATTAAATAAGCCTTCAGAAATCACAGGAAGTCCAAACACATCTGTTTATCATGAATTATTCGATATAGTTTCTACGCACAAAAAAAATGTATTAGGTATAGAAAATAAAATCAAAAAAGCCAAGAAGCTAGAAGAAAAACTAGTCTTAGGTAAAGAGAAACAAACGATTAAAAAGCAGTTCAATTCTGACCTTAATGGTTATATCAAAGGAAACAGCTCCTCACCAGGAATAGCCGCTTTTTTCGATGCGTTAGACTTCACCACTGAAATTGAGCTCTCAAGCACTATAATAAACAATCTTGCTAAGACAGTACCCTATTCTAATTATTACAAAGCCCGTGAGGCATCTGTAAAAGACTTCTACCAGAGGAATAGGTCAATCGCTCAAAGCTCTGATATAGGTAAAGTAGCTCCGAATATTGAGTTAAATGATCCTGACGGTGTCAAAAAAACTCTCAACGAACTTAGAGGGAAAATCGTACTTATCGATTTTTGGGCCTCATGGTGTGGACCATGTAGAAGAGAAAACCCAAATGTAGTTAGCGCCTATAACAAATATAATGACGCCGGATTCGAAGTGTTCTCAGTGTCATTAGATAGTGACCGTTCTAAATGGCTTGCGGCCATAGAAAAAGATGGGTTAGTTTGGGATTATCATGTTAGCGATCTCAAAAAATGGGCTACTCCCTATAAAAACATCTATAAATTCAGTGGCATTCCACACACCGTTTTAGTAGATAGAGATGGCAATATCATTCAGACTAAAATTAGAGGTGGCGCTTTAGAAGATAAGCTCGAATCTATTTTTGGTTATTAATCGATTTCTGAAATTGAAAGATAAAATCTATTTTGCTTCTGACTTTCATTTAGGTGCTCCCACCTATGAGAAGAGTCTTGTTAGAGAAAAATTAATAGTTCAGTGGCTAAATGACATTAGTGCTGATGCTTCGGAGATATTCCTAGTTGGTGATATTTTTGATTTCTGGTTTGAATATAAACAAGCCATTCCTAGAGGATTTACGCGGATTTTAGGGAAATTAGCTGAGCTCTCAGACAGTGGTATTAAAATTCATCTATTTACTGGAAATCACGATATGTGGATATTTGACTATCTACCTCATGAAATAAATGCAATCCTCTACAGAGAACCTATCTCAATAAAAAGACAAGGTTTAGATCTTTATATTGGACATGGAGATGGTCTAGGCCCTGGAGATTATGGCTATAAATTTATAAAACGTGTATTCTCAAATACATTATGTCAGTGGATGTTTGCAAGGCTGCACCCTAACTTTGGCATAGGACTAGCTAATTATTTAAGCAGAAGTAGTAGAGCTAAAACTGGAGACTCAGAATCTTCATCCCTAGGTGACAATGAAGAATGGCTCGCTCTATATTCGAAGGAAATTTTAAAGGTTAAACACTACGACATATTCATCTTTGGCCATAGACATTTACCACTAGAAATAGCTCTAAATGAAAAGTCGACCTATTTCAACTTAGGAGATTGGATTAACTATTACAGCTACGGAGAGTTACATGACGGGAAATTCCATTTGAAATATTACAATGAGTCATGAAAGTCTAAAAGGTCTATTAGCCGATTTGAATAACCAATCTCATTGTCATACCAGCCTACTACCTTGAGCATATTTCCAACAACTGAAGTAAGACCAGAATCAAAGACACACGAATGTGGATTTCCTATGATGTCTGATGAAACTAATGGATCAGTTGAGAATTGGATAAACCCCTTAAAATCATTCTCAGAAGAGAGTTTAACCAATTGGTTTATCTCTTCTACCGATGGCGGATTATTAATAGTAAAGGTTATATCGGTAAGCGAGCCATCTGGCACGGGAACTCTTATTCCACAACCTCCTAACTTATCTGCTAATTCTGGAAATATTCGAGTCAATGCCTTAGCCGCTCCAGTGGTAGTAGGGATTATTGACTGGACCGCTCCTCTTGCTCTTCTTAAGTCCTTGTGAGGAGCGTCATGTAGATTCTGGTCTGCAGTATAAGAGTGCACTGTAGTTATAAAACAACTGTCCAATTTATAATTTTCCGACACTATTTTTATGAGATGAGCAGCGCTATTCGCAGTACAAGAGGCGTTAGAGAATATTTCATCTTCTTTTGACAGCAAGTGCTCATTTACTCCCATCACTATCATTTTCATGGACTCGTCTGCAGGAGGCACTGTCAATATAACCTTATCTGCTCCGTTTTTAATGTGATGATCTAAATCGGCCTTTATCTTATACTTTCCAGTAGCCTCAATTACGACATCTACATTATCCCATGATATTTTCGAAATATCAGAACATTTAGAATAAGTAACCTCTTGGTTTTCAATAAGAAATAAATCATCCTGAACATAAGCCAATGATTTATCGAACTTACCATGAATACTATCATACTTTACTAAATGTAAAAGTGTCTTTAACGGATGTATATCATTTACATGAACTATTTCTAAATCATCTCTTTCAGAAATCAATCGAAATAATGTTCTCCCTATTCTGCCAAATCCATTAATCCCTATTCTAATCATAATAAATTTTTAGTCCAAAAAAAAGCCGTTAGATTGTAT
>DDEI01000047.1:6497-11784 GCA_002336675.1 Flavobacteriales bacterium UBA1958
CCAGTCTCGCTGTATCCTTCTCCTCTTAAATTCATGATATAGTTACCACTATTTAAGCTTCCTATATACACGGTTGCTATTTGGTTTCCATTAGAAACAAACCCTAAATCTTCTGTGAAGACTAATTGACCAGAAATATTGTAAATATCTAAAGAAAGCTTCTTGCCTTCAATTAGATTTACTTCCAAATTCACTAAATCTGTTGCTGGATTCGGGAATATTAACAGACTCTTATTAGCAGAAGAAATCTCTGTACCAGTTAACTCTTCAATATTTACAACTCCTCCAGATCTCCAAATTCCCATTCCGTGAGTTCCTATGTACACAAAACCCGTATTGGTAGGATTTTCAATAAATTGTTGAGGACCTCTGTATTGTTGTTTAATATCAAAAACCGGAACATTTCCAAGATTATTACTACACTGTTCCCACGAATTATTGTCAGATAAATCATTAGTAGCCCAAACGCCAAACTCAGTTGCTACCATAATCACATCGTCTCCAGAAGCTTGATTATCTGTAATGATTACATCATAACAAGGCATGCCAGCAAAGTCTTGTCCTTGACTAAACCAAATGTTATCAAAGAACTCTGTGCCATTAGTTTGAGCAGCCGTAGTAGCTTCATTTGTAATCCAGACTTTACCACTTCCTCCATAGCCAGCTACTGCGACAGCTATTCTATTCGAATTGTTAGGGTCTATTCCTATCCCCATAGCTGGACCATTTGAATTGAATATTCTAGTCTGAGTTAACTCAGAAACATCTTCATCTCCCCAAAAATCATGAAACCCTGAAATTCTTGTTACATTCCCGTTACTTGACGCTAAATACATATGATTTCCGTCTAAGGAAAATTCTATGGCATTAACGCTAAAATTACCACTAACCACCTTAGTCCAATCTGGGGTAGTATTCCCGTCAAGAGCTTGGCGGGTAACATATATACCGTCATATGCATAACAAGCGAAGAGTGACGTATAAGGATCTATAATCTCTAATGTATCTGGCACATTAAACAAAGTGACATCTTCAATAGTAGCTACTTCTATATCTTCGGTAAACTCAACTGTTACTGTAACTGTACCGTCTAATGTAGTTTCATCAATTACAATACTCTCATTCGGCAGAATAACTGTTACTTCTGTAATTCCGATTTCAATAGTTTCTGTGAAAGAAAAATCTTCAGAAGAGTATTCTGTCTCATCAAAATCATACATCAGAGTAATTAAAGAGTCTTCCGTTTCTGTAATAACCTCTTGTGGCAAGGTAAGCTGCGGTCTAATAAATAACGTGTCTTCCAGAACATGCTCTACGGGTTGATTCAAATTATTCGTTAATACTGTTATCGCAGTTCCAGAGGGGATTGTATCCTCATTTGCCACAAACCTCATGATTTGTTGGGAGAATGGATCATTCGTATTTTCGAATAATCTTACGACATTAATAAACGGGAAGTTTGACTCTCCTTCTTGCAGCAGTGTACTCAATTCTACATCATAGAAGCTATTGAAAGAATTACCTCCATCAAATGATCTTCCAAGAGATCCATACTGACTTGTTACAAACTGTGCCAAATCACTAACAGCAGAAATATCAGTATCAAAACCATCTCCTCCATATTGGTTAAGACCCAATGTAGATCCTGGACCTACTAAAAATGTACTGTTATCTTGTGTTCCTCCATTTACCTTACCTGTAGTACTGATCCCAATTCCATAAAACTGTGTAGTATTGTATCCAAAGTTAGATTCTACAAATATTGGATTATCAGAGACTGTAACATCATTAGATTTAAAAATCCCACCATCACAACCAATGTACAATTGGTTATTCAGCCACTCAAAATGATGAATGTCAGAATGGACATAGTTTTGACCAAAACCAAAATTAAAAGCTAGTCTTTGTGGCTGAGTATTAATCCCACCTTCCCAGAGAGTTACACCTCCAACAATGATTCTTTCCTTATCGGTAGGATCTACAGTGATCACTAAATCATATCTTCCTTGGGTATTTTCACCAAATGGATCGATGTCTATGTTCGAATTTTGAATATCGTTTGCCGGCCAAATATTAAACCAAGTAACTCCTCCGTTGGTAGAGGCATAAACACCTCCCATTCTACCGCTAACACTAATTAAAGCATAAACATAATTTGGATCTTGCGGACTAATAGCCAGTCCGACTCTATTTGCACCAGAAACCGACAATTCTCCCGAAGAATTCCCAGTTACAGTTGTCCAAGAAGCACCTGCATCACTACTCAAGTATACTGCTGTTCCTAGAACAACTAACATTCTGTTTCCATCAGAAGAAATGACCATGTCCTGACATGATCCAGCAAAAGAAATTCCATTGAAGTCATCATTTACTATACCCGTGGCATCATCATATGTTAGGAGGCCACCTCGACATCCTATCCATAATAAATCTGGGTCTTGAGGGTCTGCATATAAAACGTCAGTAGATGTTAAGTCTCCATTTGTTGTTAGTAGGTCTGTAGCAAGGCCATCAACTGCAGACCATGTAACCCCATTATCCGAGCTTTTATACACTCCTGAGCCAAGAAATCCTGATCCACCTGATCCAGATGCACTGTCGAACAGAGATCCTGTACCTACAAAAATATTTCCATTTCCGATTTGCTCTACAGTGGTTACATTTAAATTTTCTTTAAAGCCAGTCACTCTGAACCATGTGTTTCCAGAATCCCATGATTGAAATAACCCACCCGAAACTCCTCCTGCAAAAAGAAGACCATCAGCAGTAAAACAAATATCTCTTGTTCTGCCACCAAAATTTGTAGGTCCCATTACCTCCCAGTTAATATCAAGACCTAAGTCTTTATTACTGGATTCTTTATTAAATTTACTCACCTTTGCTAGCATACTAGCGTAATCACCAGGCTCAATATTTCCCGTATCTACGTTTCGTCTCATCATAGCGTAATGCTCTGCAGCTCCACTAAAACTCTGTTCGTTTCCATTCTTAGTTCTCGGTGAATAATCTGAGATGTTCTCCGCACCAGGAACTGATATTACTCCTATTACTAAAGCCACTAGAGCTATTAAAACTAAAGCTATTCTCGTCTTCATATTATTTGGTATTATTTTTAATTTGATTCGGCAATTTACGATAAAATCTAAGCTAAATTATTACAATATTCATCCAGAAAAATCACATTATATACATCTCAAGAGATGAATCACCTAAAAAAGGTGTTTCTCTGCATGATAACTACTTCTTACTAGAGGGCCACTCTCTACATACCTAAAACCTTTTTCTAAGCCAATTTCTTTTAATTGCTCGAATACTTCGGGGGTAATAAACTCCAGCACAGGCAAATGTTTAGGTGTTGGCTGAAGATATTGACCTAAGGTTAGAATATCTACACTAACACTTCTTAGATCGTCCATGGTTTCTAAAATTTCATCAAAAGACTCTCCTAATCCGAGCATGACACCTGACTTCGTTTTCATGCCTCCTTCTTTTAATCTTCTAAGAACTTCTAAACTTCGATTATACTTAGCTTGTATTCGCACTGACTTTGTTAATCTTCTTACTGTCTCCAAATTATGAGACACTATCTCAGGAGCGACATCTATTATATGTTGCAGATTATTCCAGTTTCCCGCAAAGTCTGGTACTAATGTTTCTAAAGTCGTCGTTGGAGACTGGTGCCTAATAGCTCTTACTGTCTTAACCCAAACATCTGCACCACCATCTGCCAAATCATCTCTATCTACACTTGTTATTACAGCATGCTTTACTTCCATAAGCTTAACACTTCTCGCCACTTTACCAGGCTCAAACTCATCAACAACTTCAGGTCTACCAGTAATTACCGAACAAAACCCGCAACTTCTGGTACAAATATTTCCTAGTATCATAAAAGTCGCGGTACCCTCCCCCCAGCACTCTCCCATATTGGGACAGTTTCCGCTTTCACAAATGGTATGAAGTCCATGCTCAGAGACAAGACCTCTAACTCTCTTATAACTCTCTCCTGTGGGTAGCTTAACTCTCAACCACTTTGGCTTCGCTACTCTTTGCTTTTTAGATTCTACTGTTTCTGAACTCATCGCTTATCATACTTTTTACCTACCGAATAACATATAAATATCGAAGGAAAAAACCTTTGATTATTGGCTTCTTCTATCATAATGGGTAATTTATTTAAGAATGCATCCAACACTACTCCGACTTCTAACTGCTGAACACCTTCATTCTCCCCGCTATACTCAAAAGTGGCCGCGATTTTGGCTACCGCCCCAAAGGTTAATTTCATTTCATCCAGTCCTCTCAAAAAATTCGCCCTTCCATTTATAATATTGAAATCATGAATTTCAGGATCGTAACGCTCAATGGCAACTGACGCGTCTGTACTTTTCGAAATCTCAACGTAAATTGGTTTAAGAAACCCTAAATTCGGACCTAAACCCCACTTGTAACCAATAGCAACTGCTCCATGCCTAATCTTATTTGAAACTATCTTCTTAGCTCCACACAAAAACCTTAAGGACTGAAAGGCATTTAATTTTCCGTAAGCAAATCTTCTCGAATTATCTCTGCCTTGGTTTGGCAGCTTAAATTCCTTTGGATGCTTGATTTTTACAAATTCTAAACTTTTTGTTTTAATCTTAAAAAAGCCCTCATATTTACCTGAATTAAACTGCACACCCCAACCTGATGTACTAAGCTGAGCCCCACCTGATAACTGATGAGCATAAATCAGACTAGGGCCTTCATAAGCTCCTTGGGACAGACCAATTGATACGAATGCAACAAAAAACAGAATAAGAATTGAGTATCTCATATGTAATCAAATTTAAGAATATTTTAGCACCTAAATCAATTTAACTAATGTCTAAAATATCTTTAGAATATAACGGGGAATTAAGAAATACTCTTATTCATTTGGAATCAAAAACGGAAATTTTAACAGATGCACCAAAAGACAACAATGGAAAAGGTGAGTCCTTTAGCCCTACAGACTTAGTAGCCTCATCATTAGCGGCGTGCATGATGACCGTAATTAATATTAGCGACATAAATGGAGTTTTTGGAATAGAAACCTGCTCAGCAGAAGTAGACAAAATCATGCAACAAACCCCCAGGAGAATTTCTGAAATAGTCGTAACTCTTAAAATAAAAACTATAGTGGAGTTAAGCCAAAAAAAGCAAAAGGACATCTATGATTTAGCTCATAATTGTCCAGTAGCATTAAGCTTAAGCAATGAGACAAATCAAAATATATCGATTACTTTTAATCATTAACTTCCTCCAC
>DDEI01000046.1 GCA_002336675.1 Flavobacteriales bacterium UBA1958
TTTTTTTTTGTTAAAAGTAAGTGAGTCTTAGCACTTAAAACTAACAAAATAGTTCGCTTTTAAATATGAATGGGGAGCATATGAAAAAGTCTTTATTCGAAGATCATTTGAGAAGACATCAAGAGTCATTATTTAGTTCGAAGCGAGTTAGGGCGCTGATATTTCGAATAGGTATATTTTTGTAGCATAATTTGTTATGCTGTACATTGTAGTGAAACTAGAAAATTAAAACATGAAGTATTGTGGAATAGAATTAAAATCGAATGAGGCAAGAGTTGTCAGTATTGATGTTGATGAAACAGGTAATTACTACTACATATCTACCAAAACTAAAAAGATAAAGTTGAATGACTCGAAATCTCAAGAGGCTACTCTATCACTCAAGGAGGAATTCACTCAGTTTTTCCAAGACAATCATTTTGAAAAAATAGGAATTAAGGAAAGAATGAGAAAAGGGAAATTTGCAGGAGGAGCTGATTCATTTAAAATGGAGGGAATAATTCAAACATTAGATTTTCCTGTTTGTTTAATGCATGCCGCAACAATTAAAGTAAAAATTAAGGAAAAGAAATTAAAAACAGACGAAATAAACTCTTACCAAGAAGAGGCGTTAAAAGTAGCGTTGAGTTTATTTTAAAATTTAAACCTTCTATCTCCGAGAACTCAGATAGCGCTGATTCGGTAAGCAAGCATTATAAGCTCAACTGCTTTAGTGGAATAGAATACGTTCTAATCCTCCCCGCAATTCAGATTGGTTGCTTTGTTGGTTTGGCTAGAATTGACAGTCTTGGCATTGCAACGCAATTTCTCTTTTATAAAAACAAGTGAATGTTAATAAAACTATAAGCTGCAGCGGAGGGGTGGAGGTGAATAATTTTTACTTTTAGCCTTTCCAAAATAGGCCGCTGGGCTTTGTTTTAACAGCAAAACTTTCGTTTTAAGAAATGTCAGAAGAAGTAAAATATACCGAAGATAATATACGCTCCCTCGATTGGAAAGAACATATCCGAATGAGGCCTGGAATGTATATTGGGAAGCTCGGTGACGGCTCTTCTCCAGATGATGGTATATATGTGCTTCTCAAAGAGGTGATGGATAACTGCATAGATGAGTTCGTGATGGGCGCAGGCAGAACTATCGAAGTGAACATCAAAGATGATAAAGTAGTAGTTCGTGATTACGGAAGGGGAATTCCGCTGGGAAAAATCGTAGATGTAGTTTCTAAGATGAACACCGGCGGTAAGTATGATTCTAAAGCGTTTAAGAAGTCGGTAGGGCTTAACGGCGTCGGAACCAAGGCGGTAAACGCGCTTTCTTCCTACTTCAAGGTTCAGTCGGTTAGGGAAGAGAAAATACGTGTGGCTGAGTTTAGCACGGGAAATCTGACGGGTGTAACAGATGCCGAAGAAACAACAAAGCGTAAAGGAACTCTGGTGCAATTTACGCCCGATGTAGACATCTTTAAGAGTTACACTTATAGAATGCAGTATGTAGAGCGTCTTATCTGGAATTACTGTTACCTTAATAGAGGTTTGGTTATTAATTTTAATGGGGAGAAATACACCTCTGAGCACGGTCTTAAAGATTTGTTAGAGAATAGCCTAAACGAAGAAACTCAATACCCTATTATTCATATAGAAGGAGAAGATATTGAGGTGGCTATTACCCATACCAATGGATACGGCGAGGATTACTACTCTTTCGTAAACGGACAGTATACGACACAAGGAGGTACACACCATAGTGCTTTTAGAGAGGCGTATGTAAAGGTGGTGCGCGAATTTTATAAAAAAGATTACGATTCTCAGGATATTCGTTCAAGTATTACTGCGGCCGTGGCGGTGAAGGTGATGGAGCCGGTTTTCGAGAGTCAGACCAAAACCAAACTGGGTTCTGCAGAGATAGAGCCAGGTGGGCAGACGATGAGAGCATTTGTCTTAGAGTTTCTGAAGAAAGAACTTGACAACTACTTGCATAAGAATCCTGCTACTGCAGATGCGTTGCTTAAGAAGATATTGCAAAGCGAAAGAGAACGAAAGGACTTAGCAGGGATAAAGAAATTAGCCAGAGACAGAGCAAAGAAAGCTAATCTGCACAATAAGAAGTTACGTGACTGTAGAACACACCTGACTGATCTAAAGAAAGATAGAAGAGAGGACACTACTATATTTATCACTGAAGGAGATTCTGCCAGTGGGTCTATTACGAAATCTCGTGATCCATACACTCAGGCTGTTTTTAGTTTGAAGGGAAAGCCTCTAAATAGTTATGGGTTGACTAAAAAGATAGTGTACGAAAATGAAGAATTTAACCTCCTGCAAGCTGCGCTGAATATAGAAGATGGACTTGAAGGATTGCGTTATCAAAAGGTAGTTATAGCCACTGATGCTGATGTAGATGGAATGCACATTCGTTTGCTTCTGCTTACGTTCTTTCTTCAATTTTTTCCAGACTTGGTAAGACAGGGTCATGTTTATGTATTACAGACTCCACTGTTTAGAGTAAGAGATAAAAAACAAACCTTTTACTGCTATTCTGAACAAGAAAAACAAGAAGCAATAGAGGCGCTAAAAGGAAAATCAGAGATTACACGATTCAAAGGATTGGGAGAGATTAGTCCAGATGAGTTTAAGAATTTTATAGGTGAAGATATGCGCATAGACCCAGTGGTATTGGGACAGGAAGCTGCTATCTCCGAGTTGCTGTCATTCTACATGGGCAAGAACACGCCCGATAGGCAGCAGTATATAATCAATAATTTAAAAGTAGAAAAGGACGTAGTGGAAGAGATTGAAGCCGCGTAAGGGACGATTTAACCAATGAGTGAACATTCAGAAGACGATAATTTAGAAAGAGACGAAGAATTCGAGCAGGATTCGGGTGGAGGTAACCAGTTAGACAAAGTCATTCAGGTGGATGGCATGTATAACGAGTGGTTTCTAGATTATGCATCTTATGTAATTCTGGAACGTGCTGTTCCTCATATGAATGATGGGTTAAAGCCTGTACAGCGCAGAATTCTACATTCGTTAAGAGAACTAGAAGATGGCCGTTACCATAAAGTGGCTAATGTGATAGGGAATACCATGAAGTTTCACCCACACGGTGATGCAGCCATTGGTGATGCGCTGGTTCAGATAGGTCAGAAAGGATTATTATTCGATACGCAGGGAAACTGGGGGAATACGCTAACGGGCGACCGTGCTGCGGCTCCTAGGTATATAGAGGTGCGGTTATCCAAGTTTGGTAATGAGGTGATGTTCAACGCCAAAACCACGCATTGGCTCACTTCTTATGATGGAAGAGCTAAGGAGCCAGATACACTTCCTGCTAAGTTTCCTGTCTTATTAGCACACGGTGCAGAAGGGATAGCAGTAGGATTGGCTTGTAAGATTCTCCCACATAATTTCATTGAGATTATAGATGCCAGCATAGATGCGCTGCGTGGCAAAAAGACCAAAATACTTCCTGATTTCTTAACCGGAGGAATGGCCGATATGAGCCTGTACAATGACGGTTTAAGAGGTGGGAAAATCCGAGTTAGAGCCAGAATTAAGAAAGAAGATGCCAAGACTTTAGTCATTACGGAAATCCCATTTGGTACTACTACAGGTTCGTTGATAGACAGTATTTTAAAAGCAAATGATAAAGGAAAGCTTAAGGTAAAAAAGATAGAGGATAACACTGCAGAAGATGTAGAAATAGTGATCCATTTGCCAAACGGTGTATCTCCAGATAAGACCATAGATGCACTGTATGCTTTTACCAATTGTGAGGTGAGTATCTCTCCGAACATTACGGTGATTAAAGATGATAAGCCTCAGTTCTTAGCCGTAAGTGAATTGTTACACTATTCAGCGTTAAGAACAAAAGATTTACTGAAGTGGGAGCTCGATATTAGAAAAGCTGAGCTGGAAGAGAGTTGGCATTTTGCCAGTCTAGAGAAGATCTTTATAGAAAACAGAATCTACCGAGATATAGAGGAAGCCGAGACTTGGGAACAGGTGTTGAGCTTTATTCATAAAGGGTTGAAGCCACACATCAAACATCTTTTACGCGAAGTAACTGATGATGATGTGACGCGACTTACAGAGATAAAAATCAAACGTATATCTAAGTTTGATAGCTTTAAGGCAGACGAGAAAATAGCAGGAATAGAAACAGAACTGGAAGAAGTGAAATTCCACCTAGCCAACCTTACAGATTACTCTGTGGATTGGTTCAAAATGCTGAAAAAGAAATTCGGAGAAGGCAAGGAGAGAAGAACAGAAATACGCTCGTTTGACACCATTGTAGCCGCCAAGGCAGCCGTGGCCAATACGAAGCTGTATGTGAACCGAGAAGAGGGGTTTGCAGGAACAGGATTGAAAAAATCTGACAGTGAATTCGTCTGCGACTGTTCAGACATAGACGACATCATAGTATTCCGTAACAACGGAGTTATGCAGGTTTCTAAGATTAGTACCAAAAGCTTTTTTGGCAAGGGAATCATACTCATAGCCGTATGGAAGAAAGGAGATAAACGTACCGTGTACAACCTTATTTACCAGGATGGTAAAGGTGGGAAAGCCATGGTGAAGCGGTTCTTTGTGAATTCTATTACTAGAGATAAGGAGTATCCTGTAACCAAGGGGAATGAAGGTTCTAAGGTACTTTATTTCACTGCCAATGCCAATGCCGAAGCAGAAGTGGTTCAGGTGTTTTTAAGACCAGCAGCTAGGCTTAAAAAAGCCAAGTTCGATTATGATTTTGCAGATCTGGCTATTAAGGGACGTGCATCTGGAGGAAACACGCTGACTAAATACTTGGTAAGGAAAATAGAGCTGAAGGAAAAAGGAGTTTCTACGCTAGGAGCTAGAAAGATATGGTTCGACCCAGCGGTGACTCGACTGAACATAGAAGGAAGAGGAAACTTCCTAGGCGAGTTCCAGCCTGCAGATAAGATATTAGTGATCCTAAACACGGGAGAGTATAAGTTGATCGGGTTTGATCTGAGTACGCACTTCGATGATGCTATGGTTCACCTAGAAAAATGGATACCACAAAAGCCTATATCGGCTGTTCATTATGATGGTGAGAA
>DDEI01000068.1:0-3960 GCA_002336675.1 Flavobacteriales bacterium UBA1958
TTTAAAATGGACGCCATAGAGAAGAACCCATCCTCTGTATTAGATACTTCATCTTCTAATATGAGCGGTCCCTGAGCTAATGCGTTTCCTGAAAAAACCACGAAAAAAAAGAAGCAAAGCCAAAGCTTTGCTTCCAAAATATTCTTTAAAATCATATTTTATTGAATTATAAATGTTCTAGAGATACTTCCTAAATTTCCGTTTACCACTACATAATAGCTTCCTGAGTTTAGTGCACCGCTTTTAATTTCAAACTTTTCAGAAGAAATAGATCCTTCTAAAACTTTCTTTCCGTCATAACTAATTACCTCATAAGATCCGCCTAATAAATGCTCACTTACTTGAAATTTCACATCCCCAGCAGAAGGATTTGGATAAATATTTAATGTCTGAGTCATAGCACGCTCACTCACAGAGATAAACGCTTCATTTTTATACTCATAAATTTTATTTGGACCACTTCCTGGATATGAATTCCCATTTACCGCTATATAAATAGCTCCAGTACTAGGATCCATACATATGTCCCTTACCCTTCCTTTATTAGCCAGAATAATATCTTCATTATCATCGAAATCGATAGCAGTTCCATCATCATTTAAGTGAAGAACAAATAACCCTCTATCACTCTGCCCACTAAACCCCTTCATCACAGCCATAAGCAGCGTGTTATCAAATTCAGGAATAGATGGATGGTTATAATAAATTAAATCATTCACAGCCATACATGGTCTCCATTCTATAAGAGGTTCAGTAAAACCTTCCGCTTCACAGTTTGAGGGCTCTCCAGCAGATCCAGGGTAATTGTCACAGAAACCCTCTACGTAAGGCCATCCATAATTCAAACCCGGTTCTATTAGGTTAAGCTCATCTTGGGCAGACTGACCATGCTCGGAGCTATAGATTTTTCCATCTGGAGCTTGAGTTAATCCTTGTGCATTTCTATGGCCATATGACCAAACATAACTTGTAGGGTCTGGATTATCCGCAGGGACAGATCCATCTAGATTAATTCGTAATGTTTTTCCTCCAGTACTATTCATGTTTTGTGAAGAAGAACCTCCGTCACCTCCATCACCGATAGTCATCATAAGTTTTCCATCCTGAGTAACTATTACTCTAGAGCCAGAGTGAATGCCTCCAGCATGCAGATCATCCAATATAACCGACGGATTTATCAACTCAGTTCCATTCCATTCGAATGAAACTAGGTTCTCCGACCAACTAAATCCTGGACGACTGGCATAAACCACATACACCAGAGGTGTATTCATGAAATCTGGATGCAAGCACATCCCTAACATTCCTGGCTCTCCTCCATTATAATCAACCTCATCTGTGTAATCCAGTATTTCTGTTGTAGTCCCAGAAGTAGGTTCTATTCTTAGAATTTTTCCTCTTCTTTCAGTAGCCCAGATATGACCGTCCGGCCCCCAAACTATCTCCCATGGAACCTGAACACCCACGGCTACTTCTCGCTCTGCAAGTGTGGTGTTTCCAATAGTAATATTCTGAGCGCTGCAATAGCTCACTGAAAGTAATAAGCAAGTGATAAGTGTGTATTGAATAAATTTCATTTTTCGTTGCGATTTTGTCTTAGTGCCAAAGTTAATACACAAAACCTAGCACAACCCCCAAAATAAAATAACATTCTTCTAAACTCACCAGGGACTAACCTAGGCTATATATTTCCAATCACATAACGTGCACTATACAATTGTGGTAATTGATGTTTTCAAAAGTTCTTCAAAAAGTAAAAATGAATATACTCTCTGTAATTTAGTGAAATGAGTGTGGGTAGTAATCCTACTTAGATTTGAACAAGAAGGCTAATGGACGAAAGATTTGATGATTAAAACTTTAGGCTCTGTGAATGATGAGCTGTAGATCGCTACTTTTTTTTCTTGATAACCCTCTTTTTCTGAAGCATCAAACTCTAAGGTTATATCTATACTTTCTCCCACAGGAATAAAGTCACTCACTAAACTAGGCACTGTGCACCCGCATGAGCTGACAATACTATCCAACTGAATATCCATATCGGTAGAGTTAGTTAACGTATAAATACTCGAAATCATTTCTCCCTCCCTAATATCTCCTAACTCTATAACAGCTTCACTTTCTTTTAACTCCGTTTCCTTAAATGTAACTGACCTTATTTCTATTTTACGCTCCAACCTAGCTCCTCTGCTATATATAGATTCTTTTTCATCTTCTATGGCATCGCTTACACCCTTGGCTGCGGCTTGCTCGCCAAAAGGATTTTCTACAATGTTTAGTTCTGTACCATTAAAAGCTTTATGCTTCAAATAGGGTCTAAATACTCCTCCTTCATATTCGTTTAAATAATTGACTAAACTATTTATTCTTCTCCGAGATAGCTTCTCATTATAATCAGACTTGGCTCTTGGACTAGCATATCCTTTAACTTCCAACTCTAAACTTTTTCCTGTGGCCAACTCTTTGAGCAGTAGCTTCGAGAAGATCGCTAAATCGGAAACTCCTTTTTCTACCAATAATTCAAAAAACTCTTCTACATCCAGCTCTGCATCTAATTTGGATTCTCCTCTAGTTCCTCTCGAGTTTTCTTTCTTGTAAGAGGGTATGAGCTCTAGATACTCCTCATAGGTAGTCAAATAATTAAACTCTGTATCTATGAGCTTGGTTCGAGGATTCGGTTCGTCATTATGAAAGAATAAAGTCACTGGAAGGTATTTATTCAGTTCCTCTAAATCTTTATAGCTTCTTCTTCCTACTTCTAAAGAGTCTGGATATTCGAAGGCATAAATCTTACTGCAGCACGTAGAGTTTACTAGGTTTTCACCAGAGACTCTATTGCTTGAAAACCATCCTTTCTTATCCTCTGTGTTATAGGTGTAATACAAATCATGATACGAGGAATTGATAGGTTTTCCTGGGTTGGTGACTTCTTTCCATTGCGCAAGCCAACCTTCTGAAAAGACAATATCAAATCCTCCAAAGCCATTGTGCCAGTTAGAACTAAAGAATAACTTATCTCCATCATAGAAAGGAGAAACCTCTTCTCCTGGAGTGTTTATGGTTTTCCCGAGGTTTATACCTTTAGACCATTTATCCCCAGACCTCTGAGCATACCAGATATCTCTACTTCCTTGTCCACCTTCTGCTTTAGAAACGAAAAATAAAAACTCCTTCCCATTTCTCAGTGTATAATGCGGCATAGAGGCGCTCTCAGAACTAGCGAAAAAGGAAAGTTCAGAAATAGACGAAACCACATTAGCCTCAAACTGTCCTTCATAAATAGCACAGGTGTCTCCCGAACAAACGCTAAAAAATACTTCTGAGCCTTTTCCAAATGTGAGATTGGCCAAATCCAACTTAACATCTATACCTAGCACATCTATCGAATTCTTTTCTCCTATTAAAAAGTCAGTAATCATTACTTCTTTTAACTCTAGAAAATCTCCCAACTCTGAATAACTCGAAAAATAAAGTGTAGAATCTCTCATGACAGGAGAGAGCTGAAGTTCAGATTCATTTATTACAGATGGAACTTCTTCTAACTTGGAATCTAAAACTGCATTCTGAGAAGTCAAAGCAAATGTGGCTGTTTTCGCCCATTGCGCAGCTAAATCATAAAAAGAAGCATCGACATTTTTCTTTCTCTTCCGCTTAAACTTCTTAAAGTTTCTTACAGCTTCTTTATATTTTCCATTCAGATAAAGCATTTCACCAAGCTTAAACTGTCCCAGGGGAAAGAGCTTTCCTTTATCTTTAGAAAATACTTTACCGTACTGATGTTCTGCTAAATGATACTTCTTGGTCAGTCTTAAGCTCTCTGCGTACCGCACGTTCAAATCGAAAATCGTGGAGTCTAATTCCATACATTTCCCAAAATAATAGTTAGACGAAAAGTAGTCTTCACTTTCCAGCGCATCATTACCAGCTTCGAAGTATTCATTCCACGATTGAGCGCCTACG
>DDEI01000068.1:4360-11748 GCA_002336675.1 Flavobacteriales bacterium UBA1958
GTAATAACTCGAAATATATGAAAAGGTACTAAGAGTGTGAGATAAATACTAAATTGAGATTTAGGTAAAGAGGCTATAAAACCTACTTTTACGCTTTGCAATATGATGTAACAAATGACAAACTGGTTTTATATTATCTTCTCTATTGTGCTCACTATCTCAGCTTTAAGCAGCTGTAGTGATGGCTCTAAAACCAACTCTCATAGCGACTTAATAGTTCAGAGACTCACCTGTAGCGCTGAGGAAAATGAAGGCGATTCATTCCTATGTCATGAAAAATCGTTCTTCAATGGTCTTCAAAGATCTGCCGATTATTCTCGAACAGGCTACTATTCTTGCAAAACTAATAAGTCAGCTCCTTATGCCTTTACAGTCGAATTCAGAAACGTAAAGAAAGGAGAACTCATCCATGCTGAGATATGGTTTAAATCAGTTAAACCTTCGGAAGTTGGTAACGTGATTATTTCGGATAATAAAACAGTCCAATATGACTCCAATTGCTTCACAGCCAAAACTGAAGGAGAATGGACTCTTATGACCAATACGTTTAAAGCCATAAAAGATTATGACGTAGTTAAGGTATATGGACTTAACTCTACGAATTCGGACATCTATTTCGATGATGCTTCTATCGTTAGAATGTCATCTACTCCTAAACCTCCTGTTACAGACTCCACACTTAGAATATATATTCCGCCATATCAGTTTTCTGTTCTCGATAGCTTTTTAACGGAGGGAAGAAAAGAAATGATTCTTAGAAAAGAATTCAAGAAGTATGTAAAAGGATTCATTCTACAGAAAGGTGATTCTACTCCTGTTAAATTAAGACTTAAAGGAGATTGGACTGATCACTTAAAAACGGATAAATATTCTCTTAGAATTAAAACTTCAGGAAACAATGCATACGATGGACTAAAGTCTTTCTCTATACAAAACCCAGAGACCAGAGGGATGATGCTTGAATGGTATATCCATCAAATATGCGCTGAAGAAGATTTACTTACGACTAGGTATGATTTTGTCAATGTAGAAATTAATGGTGAAATAAAGGGAGTTTATGCTTTGGAAGAACACTTCGACAAACAGTTACTGGAGGCTAGAAATAGAAGAGAAGGACCTATAGTAAAACTAGATGAGGAAGGTTTTTGGCAATTGAACTATGACCTAGAAACTAAACCCAGAAAAGTGCTTTCTCCTGCATTTCTGTCAAGTACAATACTTCCTTTTAAGAAAAACAGAACGCACAAAAGCGCTACGCTTCATGAACAGTTTTTAGTAGCTCAGAGTAATTTAAACAAGTATAAAAATCTCGAAAGCGAACCAAACAACTATGTCAACCTTGAGGCTTTCGCTAAGTACATCGCTATTCTGGATTTAGGAAACGTGGACCACGCTCAAGCTTGGCATAACCAGCGCCAGTATTACAACCCTGTTACCGCTAAGCTAGAACCTATTCTGTATGATTGTTTTCAAGATAAACAACATATAACAGAAAGAAGACTTTTCTACCTAGTAGATGAAGTTCTAACAGAGAGAATACCGACCAATCTAAATCTAGCTCTTCTCCGTGATGTTAACTTCAGAGATTTCTATCTGTCTTATTTACAAAAGCTAGGTTCCGTAGATTATATAAAAAAATTCAATGAAAAAATTGCAGCTAAAATTCAATCTAACCTAGACTTGCTAGCGCATGAACACCCTTTCTATCAAGCTCAAGTAGACTTGGATTTTTTCAAAAAAAATGCCTTTGCTATGGAGTCTGAGAAAGATTCTCTTTTGACATTCATGAAAGATTTTAAGGAAGTAACATTCGTTAAAGATGTATGGCAAAAGTTTCCAGACACACTAGATTATTTCCGTCCTGCTATAGCGTTAAAAGCGCATTTGGAAAATGAGGAAGCCGGCATGAAGAAAATTTCGCTGAGAAACTTTCATCAGTCTGATATTTCTGTAAAAGCGTACAGCACAGATTCTCTTCCAGACCAAATTATCCTCCTCGATTCTTCTGTTGATTTCAATGGATTCACTTCAGATTATGTAACCAAGCACCTCTCCCTTCCTTCTGATGTGAAATATGTTTATTATGCCCCAAAAAACCTAGGAGGAAAATTAATTAGAGAGAAGATCTCTAAATGGCCTCTGCCAGGAAATATAGACGTAAGAGGAGACTTCTCTTCTGTCTTAAATCAGTATAAAAAGAAAGGTATTATAACAATCCCTGAGGGCACTTATTCTTTCACTGAAAATGTAGTAGCTACAGATGCTGAAAAGCTGATAATAGAAGCAGGATCTTCTATAGACCTCACAAATACTGCTGGATTTATAAGTTATATCCCAGTGGAAATTAAAGGAACACCAGAAAACCCTGTTCACATTTTCTCTTCAGATAGCACCGGCTCGGGCTTTAATGTATTCTCTGAACACGGACATTCAATTCTGGAAAACACACACTTTCATGGACTTAACTCCATGAATAAGAATCACTGGATTTTAACTGGTGCAGTTACTCTATATGGCGGCTCTGTGGCCATAGCCAACTGCTCTTTTAATGATAACCAATGTGAAGATGGATTAAACATTATTCGCTCTAAGTTCACTATGACTGAAAGCACAGTGAGTAACACACTCTCAGATGGTTTTGATGCTGATTTCTGCACAGGTGTATTGTCTAATTCTGTTATAACCTTAACAAAAAATGACGCTCTAGACTTCTCTGGAAGTCAGATAGAAATAATAGGCTGTGAAATATCTGAAGTAGGAGATAAAGGAATCTCTGGTGGAGAAAACTCTCAACTTAAAATTTCTAATACCAGTATAAATGGAGCTGTAATAGGTATAGCATCTAAAGATTACTCTCAATTAGAAGTTACTGACGTGCCTTTAAAAAACTGTGATTATACATATGCAGCGTTTAGAAAAAAACCAGAATATGGACCAGCCAGTATTACTGTAACTTCTTCTGAAAAGGTGAAAGGCAAAATGCTATTGGATTTAGATTCTAAAATTACTATTGGCTCTAAAGTTTCTGTGGGTAAAGCAAAGCTCGATATAGAGCTTCTTTATTCAAATCAATAGCTTCTACACTAATTGATTTTAAACTCTGTCCTTCTATTGGCTGCCCTTCCAGAATCTGTCTCGTTAGAATCTATTGGAGCCATTTCCCCGTAACCTTTAGCAGAAACTCTGTCTACTACTATCCCTGAATCTACTACGAATTTAGCTACAGATTCCGCTCTACTTTTAGACAGAAGTATGTTGTCTTTATCTGAACCTACATTATCTGTATGGCCTCCTATTTCTATTCGTAAATCAGGATTCAAATTCATAAATGAAACTAGCCTTCCCAACTCTATTTTAGAAGACTCTTTAAGCTCATAGCTATCCGTGTCAAAGAATACATTTTGCAGCACTACAGCATTTCCCGTGGTGATCTTTTTCAATGGCACGTTTAGTTCGTAAGGTTCTGCTATTCCCTTTGTCTTTAACTTGAAATTTTCTGAATGAAACATATATCCTTCTCTGCTTACACTTACCATGTATTCTTTACCTACAGGAAGCGGAATTAAGAATTCTCCAGATTTATCGCTTGTTCCTACCGCCACAGAAGCTCCTGTTTCTAAATCTACGAGTTCAAACGAAGCATCTAGCGGCCTGAAGTTTTTAGCATCATAAATTAATCCTTCAGCGTAAGTTACTGGCTGTGGTTTTAAATTTTCGGGAAGCTCGAAGTGATATAAATCTAAATCACCAAATCCTCCTGGTCTATCACTAGCAAAAACAGCTAAACGGCCACTCGAAGAAACCAACAAACTGTTCTCATCTCCTGCAGTATTAATCGGATAACCAAGATTTACTGGCTCTCCCCAACTTCCGTCTAGTTGCTTTATAGACATGAATAAATCCAACCCACCCATCCCTGGATGGCCGTCTGAGGCAAAGTATAACGTCTGTCCATCAGGATGTATAAAAACAGACTCTTCCACCTCTTGTGTATTTACTAACCCCGGAATTTTAGCGGGCTTAGACCATGTACCTTTTTCATTAAGCTCCGCAGACCAAATATCTTGATGGGAAATACCTTTTCCCGAACGCCTTCCTCTTACGAAATACAATGTTTTTCCATCTGCAGAAAATGAGGGCTGAGACTCCCAAACCCCAGAGTTTATCGTACCACCTAAATTCACGGCTTCAGTCCAATTTTTGCCCTCTTTGTAAGCATAAAACAAATCACAAGAGCCATAACCCGTTCTGCCTGCTCCATAATCATCAAAGAGCTGACATGCTGTAAAAAACAGTATTCTACCATTAGCAGAATAACTCGGAGCTCCTTCATTCATTAATGTATTTACTACACCCAGATTCTTCGCAGTACTCCATTGGTCATTCTTCTTATTACTCACATAAAAATCTTCATGAACCCCATTAAAGGCATTGGCATTTTCAATTCTACGGGTAAATAACAGTTCATCCTCATCCACTGTAAGCGTAGGGTAATATTCCGGGGATTTCGTATTAATAGAAGGACCGAAGTTTATAGGTTCGAACGGCACAGGATTATTCAACGCCTTCTGAGCGAAAGAACAATTCCTTAATGACCTAGTGGCTCTCTCTGACATCGGAGATGCCGATGGATTAGACTTCTCGTATAAAGTGAAATTATAAATGGCTGCCTCATAATCAGATTCACTCATATTTATTTCTCCCAAGTAAAAATAAGCCGCCATAAACTTTCTAGGCTCTATAGATATCGCCTTTTCTAATTGTTTTCTGGCACTCTTTAAATCGTTAGTCTCTAGGTATAATTCGGAAAGTACGATGTAGGCATCTGTGAAGTTTTCATCTCTTTGGATGGCTTGCTTGAATAAACCTTCTGCTTTTTTGTACTCTCTAGAAGTAAGCGCTGCAGTAGCCTTTTCAAATAGCTTTATGGCTTTTTTATTCACTGTAGAATAATCTGTATTTCTTCCTTGAGCTGAAACAGATAAGCTTATAAACAAGGCTGCTAAAACTATAAATAGGTTCTTCATCGATTGGTATTTCTTCCTCATAAAACGGGCCTTCTAAAGGAATGTTTACAAATTCCTCACCAAAGATTTTTATGTAATATAAAATTCGTAGTTTTTAGCAGTTATAACGCGAAAATTAATTCTATTTGTACCACTTCTACTGTGAATAAAGATGACGAGAATAGGACTTATTTCTGATACCCATAACCATATAGATGAGCGTATACTTCATTACTTCGATGAGGTAGATGAAATATGGCATGCTGGTGATATAGGCTCTATGGAAGTCCTAGAAAAGCTAGAAGCTCACAAACCCACTAGAGCCGTTTATGGGAATATAGATAACGCTCAAATAAGAAGTGCCACCAAGCACATTCACAGAATTTCTGTAGAAGGAATGAATTTTTGGATGATTCATATAGGTGGAAGACCAGGAAAATATTCTAAAGGAATTCACGAGAGCCTGTTAGCTGAAAGACCTGATGTATTTATCTGTGGCCACAGCCATATATGTAAAGTTCAACAAGACGCTAGATATGATATGCTTTATATTAATCCCGGGGCGGCAGGAGTTCAAGGATTTCACAAGGTGAGAACAATGCTGCGCTTCTGTGTTCATGCAGGGAAAATGAGTGACCTTGAGGTGATCGAACTTGGACTGAGAGGACAAGAGCGTTAATCAATAATCAGTTAGATAGCTAAGCATAGAGACTGCGGCTGACTACTTCTCTTTTTTTCAACAAAAAAAAACTATTTCAATAGTCAGTCACCAGTTTTTGGAACTCGGTAAGCAAGCCTGATATTTTTATATCCTTTTGACGAATTAATTTTACCTCGGACCTTTCATCTATGAATGGCCCTTGGAACGTAAACGCATCAGTCCTTAGAGAGCTTATTCTAGAGTGTAAATTAGAAAACTGATAAAACTCATTATCTAACTGACGTATTATTTGCTTCATTTTATTGATGGCCACCATACTTTCTCTTGAGTCAGTTCTGCTTGTAATGTCTCTTTTATAATCACCATAGCGAACTTTGAGAGAATCAAAATCTAATTCCAACCCATTCGTCCTCTCAGAAAACCTAACCTCAAAATCCAGCATAGCTAGCGCCATTATTTCATGAGCAGCACAAATAGAATCAAAAACCGCATCTGTTCTAATCAAGTCACTCAAGTCTAGAATATTACTTTCCTCTTGGGCTTGAAGTGATGCTATGAGGACCTTATAATTTGATAATTGGGAACCTAGTTTAATTAATGGTTTTTGAGCGTGCTCTGTTCTAAAATATTTAATAGCGTCTAATCTCTCTTGGGAATTCTCAGATAATCGATTAAAGCTAGTCTCTATTTCTTCTGCATTCTTCTTCAATAATGGGTAAGGTTGAGCTTCTTTATTTCGAGTGAAATTATAAACGCCATTAAAAAGAAACACATCAGACTCACTTATTCCAGCAGAGCTTATCATTTGATTATCCAGAACAGACTCATACTGCTTTAGTGTGCTATTCCATTGGTTATAAGAAACTCTACCGCAGGAAATCAGAAGCATCATGCAGAAGGAAACTAATAGAGTAACTCTCATCTTAATCGATCTAGGGATTTCACCAATTCTTCATCCTTCTTTATCGCCCTATTCGCTAAAAACACAAAAGGAAGTGCAGATACAGGAGCAATATAACCCAGCCAATACCCAGTCAGATCAGCTCCTTCAGGCTTATTATATTCTATAACTGCCATGGAAATAATAATAAGTGCAGCTAATAGCAAATAAATTACTCTTCCTAATGAAAGCTGTTTTTGTCTGTTTTTAAACTGTGTGAGCATGAAAACAGTAAAGGCTAACGAGATAGGGCCTAAGACCATAAGCCCAATTCCCCATTCACTCTTTTCTACCGTGCCATCTGAGCCTAATAGATTTTTAATGTTTAATGAATAGCTTAAATCTCCCAGTTCATAAAAGCAAATAGGAAAGAAAAACAATAGACACAACGAAACCGCAGCTAACATTAAGTATACGGTTTGGATTCTTTGTAGCATAATTTCTTTTTTTCTACAAAGATAATTTTCCATTAGGATTCAGAGTACATTATTATTAACCATTTACTGCTTATCAATGAAAAAAAGCATTAATTTTGTGAAGTCTTTGATTGGCAATCAGCCAAGCATAATACAAATCAGAACAGACATAGAATTTCAATTCGAAAATCCAAATTCACGATTAATTACTGAATTCATTCCCAATAGATGTACGACATTATTTCATTAAATGGTATGAAGGTAGCAGAGCTTAGAGATTTAGCCGCTAAACTTGATATCAAAAAAGCTGACAAGCTAAAAAAACAGGATCTTATTTACAAAATATTAGATGAGCAGGCGGTAAA
>DDEI01000004.1:0-1057 GCA_002336675.1 Flavobacteriales bacterium UBA1958
AATAGTGAGATCTCTTATCTAGACATGTCTGTAGTCCCGTGGCTCAAACATCTTGATTGTTATAACCAAAATGGGCAAATCGATTCCATAAACATATCCCAAAACGTAGGCTTGCAATTTCTCGATGCTTCGGGCAATACACTAACACAACTTGACCTGAGTAATAATCCCATACTAGAGAATTTAAGGGTGAATTTTAATCAATTATCGGAAATAGACTTGAGCAATAATTCATTTTTAAAAGACATTTGGATTAATAATAATACCCTAACAAATCTTGATTTGGGTAATAATAGTATGCTAGAAAACCTAGGGGTTAACTTTAATCAATTATCGGAAATAGACTTGAGTAACAAGCCTAACCTTAAAAATGTCCACTGTGAAGAAAATAATATTTCGGTTTTAGATATAAATAACACTCCTTTATTAAAAAGCCTCTGGTGTAGTGAAAATCAAATTTCTGAATTGGACGTGTTTAATAAGCCCAACTTAGAACAGCTTTTTGCAGGAAATAATCTTCTTTCATCCCTTGACCTAAGTTCTTGTAGCTCTTTAGTTTGGATGTGGTTAAACTCGAACCAGCTGATTGAACTTAATGTAGCAAATGGACTGAACACTTATATGGCTGGTTTTCCAGGTGGAGGTCTTTACTATATCCCTGATTTTACAGATAACCCTAATTTAACCTGTATTACAGTTGACGATGTGGCGCATTGTAATGAATGGTGGAATACTGAGGGATACCCTATTTTTGAAAATCCAAACGGATATGTGGCTATTGATTCCACGATGTTTTTCTCTTCGGGCTGCACGAATGTGCGTGTAGATGAGATGAGCTCTGAATCAGTGCTCATTTACCCTAATCCAGCAACAAATCAGATTACCGTTGACTTAAATGGTCTAGAAAAGCCGAATGGTGTTTTAAAGATTTATGACTTCTCTGGGAGGATAGTATTAGAAAAGCAGTCGAATTCAGTGGCTACCATAGATGTCTCTTACTTAGCAAAAGGGGTGTATACACTTGAGGTCCCGACCTCTGACCAAGTAGTTAGAAAGC
>DDEI01000004.1:1462-1920 GCA_002336675.1 Flavobacteriales bacterium UBA1958
AAAAAAAGAAGGGAGCTTACCTCAACCGATGGCTTAGGGAGCTTTTGAGCAAACAGCTTACCTGAGACCAACAACTGCAGCATAAGCGCTATACAAAATAAATGTTTGATTTAAATGTAAACGCAAAATTCAATTAATGGTTCCATAATGACCGCCACTAAAGGTTAAAAGAATAGTATAGCTTATCTTTGCTGCAAAATTGAACAGATGCTCAAATCCATGACGGGCTATGGCCGCGCAGAAGCCACCATAGGCAACAAAAAATTCACTGTAGAGATCAAGTCACTTAATAGTAAACAATTAGACCTCTATGTGAAGATGCCTTCCGTTTATAAAGAGAAAGAGTTGGGGTTACGTTCTGCGCTTAGCAAAGAACTCGAAAGAGGAAAAGTAGAGCTTAGTGTATATTATGACTCTACGGGAGAAGAGAAAAAATCTGTAATTAACAAGTCTCTAGT